>NZ_JBBMQI010000006.1:0-160828 GCF_038899935.1 Pacificibacter sp. AS14 | reverse complement strand
TTCAACCCGTCCACATCGTCTCGCTTCCGGTAAGGGGGGTTCTAAGGCTAACAAACAAAGCCCGCAAGCCCTTTTTAGAAAGTTTGTGAACTTTTCTTGAAAAAACTCAAAAATGCATATTTTTTGGAGATATTCGCGGATTACGTTGTCAAAATCCAAACTCAAAGGCGCATACCTTCCGAATTTTTGAGGTTTTATGCGCAACAAACCAACCAAAAACCGGAATCACATCCAATCAGGTGAGTCGCAGAAGGCATGGAGCGCACCGCAATGCGCTCCATGAGAGGGGCTCTTAGAAGAAACCCAGTTTGTTGGGGTTGTAGCTGACGAGCATGTTCTTGGTTTGCTGGTAGTGGTCGAGCATCATCTTGTGGTTCTCACGTCCGATACCTGACTGTTTGTACCCACCAAAGGCAGCATGCGCTGGGTAGGCATGGTAGTTGTTCACCCAAACGCGGCCTGCCTCGATCGCGCGACCAAAGCGGAAGCAACGGTTTGCATCCCGTGACCAAACGCCAGCACCAAGGCCGTACATCGTGTCATTGGCAATTGCCAAGGCTTCGTCTTCGTCCTTAAATGTTGTGACAGAGACAACTGGGCCAAAGATTTCTTCTTGGAACACGCGCATGTCGTTGGTGCCTTTGAAGATGGTCGGCTGAATGTAGAACCCGTTTTCGAGATCTTTGCCAACATCCGCAGCCGCACCGCCCACAAGCACCTCAGCCCCTTCTTCGCGACCGATGGTGAAATAGGACAGAATCTTGTCTTGCTGCATTTGGGAACACTGCGCGCCGACCATTGTGTCCATTTCGCGTGGATCGCCTTGCTTGATCGCTTTCACACGTTCGATCACGCGCGCCATGAAGGCCTCATAGATGTCTTCTTGCACCAGTGCGCGTGATGGACATGTGCAAACCTCACCTTGGTTGAAGGCAAACAGAACAAACCCTTCAATCGCTTTGTCAAAGAACGCATCATCTGCGGCCATGATGTCAGAGAAGAAGATGTTTGGGGATTTGCCACCCAATTCAAGCGTCACAGGGATCAGGTTCTCTGTCGCAGCGGCCATGATTTTCTTGCCAGTGACTGTTGAACCGGTGAAGGCGATCTTGGCGATGCGTTTCGACGTGGCCAAAGCCGCACCGACTTCGCCGCCATAGCCGTTGACGATGTTGAGCGTGCCAGCAGGCAACAGATCGGCGATGATTTCGATCAAAACCATCAAGGCTGCGGGTGTCTGCTCAGCAGGTTTGATAACAACACAGTTCCCAGCCGCCAAAGCGGGCGCCAGCTTCCATGCCGCCATCAAGATGGAGAAATTCCACGGGATGATCTGAGCAACGACACCCAAAGGTTCATGGAAATGGTAAGCCACTGTGTCTGCATCGATCTCGGACATTGAGCCTTCTTGGCCACGCAAGACGCCCGCAAAGTAACGAAAGTGGTCGATCGCAAGCGGGATGTCGGCAAAAGTTGTCTCGCGGATCGGCTTGCCGTTGTCCCAAGTTTCAGCCTGCGCCAAAAGATCGAGGTTTTCTTCCAGACGATCTGCCACTTTGAGTAAGATATTTGAGCGCTCTGCGGCAGATGTTTTGCCCCAAGCCACTTTCGCAGCATGTGCGGCATCAAGAGCCAAGTTCACATCATCAACGTCCGAGCGCGCAACTTCGCATACGACAGAGCCATCAATGGGTGTGATGTTGTCGAAATATTGACCGTTTACGGGGGCGACAAAAGCGCCACCAATAAAGTTGTCGTAGCGTGTTTTGAAAGGCGATCTGTACTTGGTATCGCTTTGGGTCATTACATTCATTATATGTCCTCCTCTGACATCCGAGATCCCCCACCTCGGTTGCATGAGAACATGACCATCGCAGTTATTTTCGTCACCCCGCACACGAAACGCTGCAGCGCAGTAATGTCTCAAAGGTGAGACAGGTCGCTTAAGATTCCCCAAGCCCAAGGCGATTCATCCGGCGATAGAGCGTCGCACGGCCAATTCCAAGTTCGCGTGCCGCTGCTGACACATTGCCACCAGCCCGTGCAATCGCCCGTTTGAGCGCAGCACGCTCGGCGCGCTCCAAAGCAGACACATCACCGTCACGCCCCAATATATCTGACGCAGGCGTGGGCGCTATGACTCCGTTCTGTCCCAACTGATATAGACGTCGCGCCGCACGCGTGGCACCGATGAGCAAATCATCTTGATCAACGGCCAGCAAAACCGCGCCATCACTGCGCGCGTCAGGTGCGGCAATAATTCGTGCCTTTGGAAACGCCATGCGAAAGGCATCTGTTTCAATCTGCTTGGCTGTCTGCGCCACAACATTACCGATCAACCGCGCGTAAGCTTCGGTTTGATCTGCCCGACATGATGAAACATCCAAAGCGCCAATCAGTTCACCATCCGGTCCAAAGATCGGCGAGTCCATACAAGACATCCCCGTGTTGCGTGTGAAGAAATGCTCATCGCGATGAATGGTCACTTGGCGGATTTCGGCAAGACAGGTTCCGATACCGTTGGTGCCCTCTGAACCTTCTGACCAATCTGCGCCAGACCACAGCCCCCAACGATTGAATATGTCGACGTCCGCGTCTTTGGATCTCTGATCCAGCACGACGCCCTGATTGTCAGTCAACACCACACAACACCCAGTGTTTCCCACCATCTGAAACAGGTGATCAAGCTTTGGCGTCGCGATCTCTAAAAATGCACCCAGCTCCTCGCGGCGGCGCGCAACGTGGCTCATGTCATATCGGCGGGGACTTTTGCGCTGGGACGGGTCTAAACCATGCTTGACCATCGAACGGCGCCAAGAGGCCGTTAGCCATGAGGACGCAGACCCAGAATCAACCGCGCTTAAAACCTGCTCCGTATGGTCTGCCAATGACATCGGTTTGCCTCCTCCACAACGCAAACAATCTCCAGCATGACCCTATGCGAATGCAAACGCACTTGGCAACGTATCAAACTGGCAGGCTTGTTGTCTTAAAGACAGTGCGCATGGCAAATGACGATTGCATCTTAACCACACCCGGAAGCCGTACCAAAGTTCGATGGATTTTAGCAAAATGATCTGTGTCAGCGGCGACCACTTTAAGCATGTAATCCGCAGCGCCTGCCATCAAATGACATTCCAACACATCCGGTACAAGCTGAACGGCTCTTTCAAACTCCGCCAACACATCATCCGCTTGTGACGTCAACGTCACCTCGACAAACAAGGTCGATCGCCGATCCAGATGAATGGGATTCAACAGGGCCACATAGTCGCGAATGACACCATCGGCCTCAAGCCTTTGGACGCGGCGATGACAGGCAGAACTGGACACATTGGCAGCCACGGCCAAATCAGCGTTTGAAATGCGACCTTTCTTTTGCAAAATGCGCAAAATTCGCCGATCTGTCTCGTCCATTTGGATCATTAGTCAAAGTTATCCTGATTTTTTGATAAAATACCAATATACATCCCACGTGCACTTTTAAAATACAAGTCACAGGACAGTACTGCGGTGACCTTTCGCCTGCTGTCCAAACAAAGAAGGCCCGCAAGCGATTGCTTGCAGGCCTCACATTCTATGAAGAGCAGTGGTCTTACTTTTTCAACGAATCGCGAATTTCCAAAAGAACGTCGAGTTCACTTGGGCCCGCTGGAGCGGCAGGTGCCTCTTCAACAGGTTTCTCAGTCGCCGCTTTGATTTTGTTGACGTAGCGAACCAGCATGAACACCACGAATGCGATGATCAAAAAGTTGATAACCGCCATAATGAATGAACCGTAGGCAAAGACGGACGCGCCAGCTTCGCGTGCTGCTTCCAAGCTTGTGCCGGCAGCAACGTCACCAGAGATCACGGCAAAACGGTTGGTGAAATCCAGGCCGCCGGTGAACACGCCAATGATCGGGTTGATCAAATCAGCGACCATAGCTTTAACGATGGCTGTAAAGGCAGCGCCGACGATGATACCAACGGCCATGTCCATGACATTGCCCTTAGCAATGAAGTCTTTGAATTCTTTTAGCATTTCTTCCCTCGTGCGTTTAATACGCGTCTTCTAGCGCGTGTGCACACACTGCATAGCACAAGAGCGCACAGACAGAAGAGGTTAATCTTTCCGCGAAACTCCCCATATCTGCCTTAGAAACAAGAAGGATTTCCCCTATGCTTCATCTTAACGCACACCCGATCACCGCGCGCTGGCCAGCACAAGACCCAAGCAAGCTGCAACTTTACTCATACCCAACCCCGAATGGCCGCAAAGTCTCTATCGCGCTCGAAGAAATGGGCCTGCCTTACGAAGCGCATTTGATCACGCTGTCAGACGCGGACGTCAAAAGCCCCGAATTTCTAAGTCTTAACCCAAACAACAAAATCCCCGCCATCATTGATCCAAACGGTCCAGATGGTACGCAGATCGAGCTGTTTGAATCTGGCGCGATCTTGATCTACCTCGCGGAAAAAACGAGCAAGTTTCTTTCAAGCGATCCCAAGAAACGCTTCGAGACCCTTCAATGGCTGATGTGGCAAATGGGCGGACTTGGACCGATGTCAGGACAGCTTGGGTTTTTCTACAAATTCGCGGGCGCCGAGATCGAAGACCTGCGCCCCCAAAAGCGCTACATCGCCGAGGTAAACCGCCTGTTGAGCGTGCTAAACAAACGATTGGAAGGCCGTGATTGGGTTGCGGATGACTATTCCATCGCAGATATGGCCATTGCGCCATGGATAGCGGCGCTGGAATTCTACGGCGCAGAAGAGGCCGTGGGTTTGGAAAACTTCGCCAATGTTACGGCATATCGTGACCGTTTCTTTGCCCGCCCCGCTGTGGAGCGTGCAAAATCGATCCCAAACCCCAACGGTTAAACGGACGTCGGCAATGCGCCATTGAGCACATAGGTTAGAATATCGACAACTTGTTGCGGCGTCTCGGTGACAGCCAGCGCCGCAGCATCCACTTCTTTCAGCGCATGTTGATGATCTGCACCGTGCATCACGATCAGCGACTTGCCAAGGGCTGCCGCATAACCCGCATCAAAGGCCGCGTTCCATTGTTTGTATTTATCGCCAAAGCGCACGATCACAACATCCGCCGCTTCAATCGCATTACGTGTACGGATTGCGTTCAATTTAGCGCCTTTGTGGTCGTGCCAAAACTTATCGGTCTCAGCCCCCATAATCGCCACACCGCAATCATCAGATGACGCGTGATCCGTCACAGGGGATGAAAATTCGACATCCAACCCGCGTGCGCCTTGTACGATTTGATCGCGCCAATCGGTGTGGATTTCGCCGGACAAATAGACTTTCATTGATCACGTTCCTTGTTGTTTAGATCGGCGCGAGGGCCCCATTGAAAAGGGCGCGGCAAAAACCGCGCCCTGTAAATTTAGTCAGCTTACAAAACAGTTGAAAGAGCTGATCAACCGCGCAAGACAGCCTTAACGGATTTTTCCACTTTGGCGATGATCTTTGCGGACACCTCTTCGATGTCCTTTTCTTTCAACGTCTCTTTGGCGGGCTGCAAACGCACTGTGATCGCAAGCGACTTTTTGTCCTCGCCCAGGCTGCCGCCGATGAATTCATCAAAGACGCGCACATCAGAGATCAGGTTTTTATCCGCGCCAAAAGCTGCATTCACCACATCCAAAGCGGCTGTGGATTTGTCGACAACAAAGGCAAAGTCACGCTCAACTGCTTGCAAGTCATTGGTGAAAAACGCAGCCCGCGCCGCTTTATTTCCACGTGGGAATGGCGGCTGCTCAAGGAAAATTGTGAACGCAACAGCAGGACCTTTGACGCCCATTTCTTTAAGCGTCTTGGGGTGAACCTCACCGAATTGCGCCAAGATCTTTTTCGGACCCAGACAGATTTTACCGGACCGACCAGGGTGAAACCACGCTGGTGTATCGCGCAAAATTTGAACTTTAGCAGGGGCACCAATCGAGGACAAAACCGCCTCGGCATCTGCCTTTGCGTCAAACACATCCACGTCACGACGCGCGCCGTGCACATCTTTGGGACCCGTTGCGCCAACCAAAATACCGCCAATTTGCACATGCTGCTCACCCGGCTCACCACCGTGGAAGGCAGCGCCCACTTCGAACAGCGCCAGATCGTTAAACCCGCGCGCTTGATTCCGACTGGCAGCTTGCAACAAGCCGACCAAAAGATCAGGGCGCATGTGGCTCATTTCCGATGAAATCGGGTTTTCAAGCTTCACAGCGTCCGAGCCACCATCAAACAGTTTCGCAGATTTCTCATCGACGAAAGAATAGGTCACACATTCATTGTAGCCCAAGGCCGCAGCCGTATGGCGTGCCATGCTTTCGCGGATTTGCATCGGCGTTTGAATTTGCTTGGCGATACCAGCGGGACGCGGCAAAGGCACGCCTTTAAGCTGGGTCAGTGATTCAACACGCGCGACCTCTTCGACCAAATCGGCCGAGCCCAAAACGTCAGGGCGCCATGAAGGCACCTTGGCCATATCGCCGTCCATGACGAACCCAAGCGCAGTCAGCGTGGCGATCTGAGTAGCTGGCAAAATCTCCATACCCACAAGGCTTTGCACGCGATCTGTGTCAAGCCTGTAGGCCCGCGATACGTCAGGCACCTCGCCCGCGACAGTCACCTCAGACGCCTCACCACCGCACAGATCAAGGATCATCTGCGTTGCGTCCTCGATGGCTTGCATGTTGTAAGCCGGATCGATGCCGCGCTCATTGCGGTAACGCGCGTCGGAATTGATCTTCAACGCACGACCACCTTTGGCAATCGCGATGGTGTCCCAGAACGCTGCTTCCAAAAACACATCTGTGGTCTCATCGGTGCAGCCTGTTTCCAAACCGCCCATGATGCCCGCGATGCTTTCGACCTTGCCGCCCGATGAAATCACCGTCACGCCCGCTGGCAGTGTGTAGGATTTCTCGTCCAAGGCCATCAGTTCTTCGCCACCTTTGGACAGATGAATGGTCAAGCCTCCGTCGACTTTAGCCGCATCAAACACGTGCAAAGGACGGTTTTGATCGTAGGTGAAAAAGTTCGTGACATCGACCAGCTTGGAAATGGGGCGCAAACCGATGGCTTTCAAACGATCTTGCAACCATGCAGGCGATGGCCCGTTGGTGACGCCTTTGATCAAGCGACCTGCGAAGACTTTGCAGCTGTCTTTTGCGCTCTCGTCAATCGTGACAGAGATTGGATTGGCAAAGCTACCAGTGACAGTGTTTTGCGTCACAGGTTTCAACGTGCCCAAACCACGCGCCGCCAAATCACGCGCCACACCACGCACGCCCAAGGCGTCGGGACGGTTTGGCGTGATGGCAATCTCGATCACAGGGTCAACTTTGGCAGGATCAGTTTCAGCCAAATAATCAGCAAAAGACTGACCCACGGTGCCAGAAGGCAATTCGATAATACCGTTGTGTTCATCAGACAGTTCCAGCTCTTTTTCAGAGGCCATCATGCCAAAAGATTCAACGCCGCGGATTTTGCCGACAGAAATAGTGATATCCAAACCCGGAATATACGTGCCCGGCTTGGCCAGAACCACAGTGATGCCTTCCCGTGCATTCGGCGCGCCACAAACGATCTGCGTTTCGCCCGCGCCCGCTTGCACTTTACACACACGCAATTTGTCGGCGTCTGGGTGCTGTTCCGCGTGGGTGATTTTCGCGATCTCGAAATCTTTGAACACATCCATAGGGTTCTCGACCCCTTCCACTTCAAGCCCCAAATCGGTCAAAGCGTATAGAATGTCGTCCAAAGACGCATCTGTGTCCAAGTGCTCTTTGAGCCAAGATACTGTGAATTTCATAGGGAATCCCCTTTGTCGTCAGCCTGCGCGACAATGGCAGCGTCACGCCCCATGCCAAGCAGTTTGAGTTCGCGCATAAGGCGCAGTGTTGGTTTTGTGGCAAATAAAATCGAGCCGATCAGGAACAGCCATGTCCCCGCCGTTTGCAAATTCTCGTAGAAAAACATGATCGACCCGATGATAAAAAACACAGCCGCAAAGAAATCGACAAGCGTATGCGCGATCTCATAAAGCGCAAAGACATGCCGTGCCTGCGAACTTTGGGTTTCATACTGTGGTTCAAAAAGGGCCATGGTTTTCCTTAACTTTCTTTGCCTGTTCAGCGGACGCCGAGGTCTTCGACAAGTTCGAATGTTTCAAACACCAGCAATGTATCGCGGTCGAGTTTGCCTTGTTTGCCGAACTTTTTGTTCATGCGTTTGCGCCAAGCCTCGATTTCGCTGTCTTCGCCTTCGCGCAGCGCCATGGTGGGCGTGACATTGCGAAACTTGACCTTTTCCACTTCCAGCGTGCGCACGATCAACGCGGGGTTGCCGTCCCAATCGGCGATGATGTCAACGCGACCCGCCACGGGCAGCGCGCCTTCGTCACCTTCGAATTCCGACCACGGTAAACAAGTCGCGGTTTTTTTGCCCGTCGCCACCAGCTCGTTGAGCTGTTCACAACGCGTGCGATTTGTCGCCAGCTGGAACATGCCCGCGCCTGGGTAGGTGACCTGAAGGTCTTCCATTGAGTCGTTTTGGTCAGTCATTTTTGGGACCTTTATTGAGTACAGCATTTAACCAGCTAACTGCGTGTTGTATTTTTGCGCTCAAAACAACGCGCAACCTAAATCCAACCCCCAATACAACGCAAAGAATTAAGATCGTTATCGTTAGCGGAGCCAACAAAACAGCCACGAGCAAAGCGACACCGTATGTTCCTGCAATATATCCACCAGCCCCCGTCAAAATCGCGGCGCCCGAGCTATGAGCAACAGCAGAGAAACCAAGTATCGAAATCAAATGCGCAGCACCCAACCCTACCACGCCTGTTCCAGTCGCGGCACCCGCAACCCATTCAGCTTTCCTGCGCCCAAGTCTAAAGTTTGAAATTAGAAGCAGCGTTGATTGCAAGTACCGGACTACAATACTCACCCGTTAATACCCCCAGCCAGCGTTGGCACGCCGAGCGGGTTAAAACCGTAGTGTTTCAGCCAGCGCAGGTCGGAATCGAAGAAGGCGCGCAGGTCTGGGATGCCGTATTTCAGCATGGCCAAACGGTCGATGCCGATGCCAAAAGCAAAGCCTTGCCATTCCTCAGGGTCGATGCCGCCCGCTTTCAACACGTTCGGATGCACCATGCCTGATCCCAAAACTTCAAGCCAATCATCGCCCTCGCCCACTTTGACGGTGCCGTTTTCCCATTTGCACTGGATGTCCACTTCGGCAGACGGCTCAGTGAACGGGAAATGCGAGGCGCGGAAACGGGTTTTGACTTCTGTGCCAAAGAAGGCCGTAAAGAATTCCTCGAGCACCCATTTGAGGTTCGCCATGGATACGTCTTTGCCGATGCACAGGCCTTCGACTTGGTGGAACATCGGCGTATGTGTTTGGTCATAGTCACAACGGTACACGCGGCCCGGCGCGATGATGCGGATCGGCGCGCCTTGGTCGAGCAATGTACGGATCTGCACCGGTGACGTGTGCGTGCGCAAGACATGCGGCGGGCGATCATCATCTGCGTCGCGGTGCATGTAAAACGTGTCGTGTTCTTGGCGCGCGGGGTGATGCGGCGGAATGTTGAGCGCATCGAAATTGTGCCAATCGTCTTCGACCTGCGGGCCTTCGGCCACGGCAAATCCAAGGTCAGCGAAAATGGCATAGATTTCTTCAGAAACGCGACTGATCGGGTGAATAGAGCCTTGGCGCTGCGGGCGCGCAGGCAGGGTCACATCAAGCCATTCATTGGACAGACGCGCATTCAAAGCGGCATCTTCCAAGGCGATTTTCTTGGCGGCAAGCGCGGAATTGATCTCGTCTTTCAGCGCATTGAGTTTCGGGCCCGCGACTTGGCGTTCCTCGGCTGTCATTTTGCCAAGCTCGCGCATTTTCAAGGACACTTCGCCCTTTTTGCCAACGGCTTTCAGACGGATGTCTTCGAGTGTCGCCTCGTCACCAGCCTCATTGATGGCGGTGAGGTATTTGTTCTTGAGATCATCCATGACGGTACCTTTATCTAACTCGTCCTCGTGCTAACGCGAGACGTGCAAAAGCGCAAGTAAACAGGCGAAATCAGGCTGTATAGAGCCCGCAATCTGTGTCCTCAAAACTGGTGGCTTGGGCATGCAAAGCGCTGATGGCGACCTGAATGGCGTATGGTTCTGCGGGTCCGTGTGACAAAGCGGCTTCGACCAAAGACAGGCCTTTGGTGTCTGCATGATCAGGCAAAAGCGTTAGACGGATGAGCCAAACCGAAATCGACAAAGTGAGATATGTTTTTCAACAAAAAACCGCGAGACTCTATTGAGCCCCGCGGTTTTAAAATCTTAGAAAACTGAAACGCGCTTACGCAGCGAGAGCAGCTTGTGCTTTTTCAACGATCGCTGTGAAAGCTTCTGGTTCGTGAACAGCCAAGTCAGCAAGGACTTTGCGGTCAACTTCGATACCAGCCAATGACAGACCATTGATGAATTTTGAGTATGTCAAAGCTTCATCATGTGCACGTACCGCAGCGTTGATACGCTGGATCCACAAAGCGCGGAAGTTGCGCTTGCGGTTTTTACGGTCGCGGGTTGCGTATTGGTTCGCCTTGTCAACAGCTTGCGTAGCTGTACGGAACAAGCGTGAGCGCGCGCCGTAGTAGCCTTTTGCAGCTTTGATGACTTTTTTGTGACGAGCGTGAGTGACTGTACCACCTTTAACACGGGACATATTCTGAGCCTCCTATTAGCGGTTGTACGGCATGTACGACTTAACGATTTTCGCATCAGGTGCGGAAAGCGTTGTCGTGCCACGTGCGTTACGTAGAAATTTGTTTGAACGTTTGATCATGCCGTGGCGTTTGCCAGCTTGACCGGCTTTTACAAGGCCACTTGCAGTCATTTTAAAGCGCTTCTTAGCACCTGACTTCGTCTTCATCTTAGGCATTTCCATCTCCTTTTTCGAGTGTTCGGATGGTTAAACGCGCGACTCGGCATGCCAGATCGCCGGACGCGCACCATGAAGCTGAGCAATTACTGTGGACTGCTCAGCTTGGCAAGTAAAAAGGTTGCATTGAGTGGTGTTTTAGAAAAAACGCCCAATCACACGGGTTAAAGCCTGTGGGACATCATCAAACCCATAGCCGCTGGGGCTTTGCGTGACGGCCAAAGCGACCAAAGCGCCCCCGATCAAAACAAGAATCGCCGCGGCGCGGGGTGGACGGCTTTCAGAGAAAGCCCCAATCAAAGCTGGCAGTGCCAAAACAAGCACCGCCGACCCAATCACCAGAAAAAGATCTGTATCCATACCCATCACCTTATGCCAAAAAGTTTGGTCTATTATTCAGGATCTGCCGAATGAATCAATCTCTCATCACAAGGCGCAACACGCAGGATGTTTGTGGATCCTTTTGTGTTGAAAGGCACGCCCGCAGTCACGACAATGTTGTCGGCTTCTGTGGCAAAGCCAGTTGCAACAGCAGCCCGCGCCGCGTTCACAACCGCAGTTTTAAAGCGATCAACCGGCGGCGTCACAACGCAGTGCATGCCCCAGTACAAAGACAATTTACGTGCCGTTGTATGATGCGGTGTCATGGCAATGATTGGCACATGTGGGCGCTCACGCGCGGTAAGGGCCGCAGTCGCGCCACTTTTAGAGTAGCAAACAATCGCTTTCACATCTGTGGTTTCAGCGATTTCACGGGCTGCAGATACGATAGCATCCGCAATCGTTTCTTTTTTGCCGGCGCGCGATGCGTCCATCACTTCAACATAAACAGGATCGTTTTCGACTTCCATCGCCACGTTGTTCATTGTGGTGACAGCTTCAATCGGGAAATCACCTGCAGCAGATTCGGCTGAAAGCATAATCGCATCAGCGCCCTCATAAATCGCTGTTGCAACGTCAGAGACCTCGGCGCGTGTCGGCATTGGGCTTTCGATCATCGACTCAAGCATCTGAGTGGCAACGATCACAGGCTTAGCAGCCGCGCGACATTTGCGGATCAGGCGTTTTTGAATGGGGGGCACAGCGTGTACGGGCAATTCAACACCCAAGTCGCCACGTGCAACCATGATGCCGTCAGACACAGCCAAAATCTCGTCAAAGTCAGTGACGGCAGACGGCTTTTCAATTTTGGACAAAATGAAAGCTCGGCCTTTGGCCAGTTCTTTGGCCTGCAACACATCTTCTGGGCGCTGGACAAAGGACAACGCCAACCAATCGACACCGAGGTCGCAAACGAACTCGAGGTCTTTAAGGTCTTTGTCAGACAAGGCTGCCAAAGGCAAAACCACGTCAGGCACGTTCACGCCCTTGCGGTTGGAAATCGCGCCGCCGACAGTGACAATGCAATTGGCATAATCTTTGCCGCAATCTTCGACTTGCAAACGGATTTTGCCGTCGTTCACCAACAGGTTTGATCCCGGCTTAAGGGCTGCGAAAATTTCTGTGTGGGGCAGTTGCACGCGGGTGATATCACCGGGCGTGTCATCCAAATCGAGACGGAATTTTGCACCGACCGCTAGATCGTATGATTCCTCGGCGAACTTGCCAACACGAAGCTTTGGACCTTGAAGGTCAGCCAGAATTGCGATCGGGCTCCCCAAGTCGGCTTCAACTTTACGGATCATCGCGTGACGTTCGCGAATCTCACCATGTTCACCATGGCTCATGTTCAAGCGGAAAACATTTGCACCGGCCTCTGTGAGGGCACGGATCATGTCATAGTCATTCGATGCCGGGCCCAAAGTGGCCACGATCTTTACATTGCGAAGGCGTCTCATATTTGCCTTACATCCTTTTATTATTTCAATTCGCGGTGGGCCATCCTCTCTATGCCGCAAAGCTGCGCGCGGCACAACTGGCCCTTTATCCTCAAAGGTCTTATTAGGGACATGACAGCACAAGATGACGGTAAAATGAACGATTTTTCACCATTCCAGCAAATTACAGAGCAGCGGACAGGTCGTTGGCTGATCACCTGTGATCACGCAACCAACCGCATTCCTGACGAAATACAAACCGATCTTGGCCTGCCCCACACCGATTTGGCCCGCCATATCGCCTATGACATTGGCGCCAAGGGCTTTACCTTAGAGCTGGCTCGGCAGCTAAACAGCCCCGCAATTCTCAGTGATTTTTCGCGCTTGGTGATCGACCCCAATCGCGGCGTGATTGACCCGACTTTGGTGATGCGCCTCTATGATGGAACAATCATCCCCGCCAATCGCTATATAGATGAGGCAGAAATTGCGCGCCGCTTGGACACCTATTATCGCCCTTACCACGACGCCTATGAGACTCTTGCAAGCGTGCGTGACGATGTAGCGATCTGCGCCATTCATTCATTTACACCGCAACTTAAGTCCCGCCCGCGTCGTCCTTGGCAAATCGGTATTCTGTCCCATTACGACAAACGTTTGACCGCGCCGTTGATCAAAGCGCTGGAGGACTCAGAGCCCCTGCGCACCGAAGTCGAAAAACTTGGAGAGCGTCTGTGTATTGGCGACAATGAGCCCTATATTGGACACTTCCCAGGGGACGCTGTTGACACCCATGCAATTCAACACGGGCGCTTGAATGTGCTCATTGAGCTGCGCTCAGATTTGATTGAAACCACTCAAGATCAGCACCGCTGGGCCGGGCTTCTAGCCCCCATCCTCGCCCAAACGCTCAAAGACACAGGTCTGTGAAAGACCGTGCAGCCCCTTGAACTTTGTGCGAACTTCCCGCAGCAATAGTGCAAAGTGCGCGCACCTTAAAATGAGAGAGAAACCCCATGCCCCACGTTGTCATCGACTTTTCAGCCGGCCTTGAAGGTACAGCAGACATGCAACAAATGTGCCTCGATATTCGCGATGCGCTGGCCAAGGATGACTCTATCCCAGCGCCCAAAAACATTCGCGTACGCGCGCGGGCTCATGACTATTTTGCCACCGGTTTTGACGACCAAAGCTTTGCCCATGCAGATTTTCACATGCTGATCGGTCGCGATGATGCGACAAAAACCCATATGTGCGCATTGGTTCTCAGCGTGATGGAAAAGCACCTGCCCCATGCCGCAAGCTTGTCGGTCTACCCCTATGACATCGCCAAAAGTGGCTCAGCTAAACGCATGAAGGAATGACCATGACGCAGACCCAAGATATCGATGCGCAAACTCAACTTGAACTTGAAGCCGCCGCTTTTCGTCGCCTCCAGAAGCATTTGATGCAAGAGCGCACAGACGTGCAAAATATCGACATGATGAACCTCGCAGGATTTTGCAGAAATTGCTTGTCGCGCTGGTATCAAGAGGCCGCCAACGCGCGCGGGATCGACATGACAAAAGATGAGGCCCGCGAACTCTATTACGGTATGACGATGTCGGAGTGGAAAGCGAACTTTCAAACGGATGCGTCAGCTGCCACTCAAGAGCGTTTCACGGAAGCATTTAAAGCGAACGTCAGCCCTGCGACCAAGCCTTAGCGATATGTTTTCGATCGATGTTCGCCGCACCTTAGATATAAGAATCACATAAACAGAATCTATCGATATCGAAGGCACGTCCTTTGACGACATCATCTCGGGCAGAGACGGCGACGACATCCTTGCTTTGATGACGCTTACTTGGACAATTGTGATGATTTCGCCCGCTGTAGCGAAGGTGGCGATACGATGATTGACCGCCTTGGGTCCAACGAGCTTCACGGTGATGAGGGGTCTGAGACTATATCTGCAGTCGACTTCTTCTTTGATCAGGGCACTCTGGCGACACCGTTGATGGCGGCTTTGTCATTGATGATACGATTTACGCAGACTCCGGCGACACTGGCACAGGTCCAGACACTATTGTTGCGTACCAAGGCACTCAAGATGGCGATGTGACTGTCACTGGCTTTGATCAGACTAAAGACGCGCTAGAACTGATCTTGGAAGGCACGCGGCCGACAGATATAACTGTAGACGTTGCAGATGTCGACGGTGGCGGGGTTATGTACTCCTACAGCGGCGTCGATATCGCATCCATTGAAAATGTGACGGCTTTGCAAACGGAAACAGCAAATGTTTCCTTCGCTGACGCGCCATTCGAAGAATTCCCTGAGCTGGAAAGATGCAGCACAGGCAGCATTCAAATCTGTTTACGACTTTGGCGCAGAAGAGGAAACCCACGGCACGACCGAAATCGAGACAGCCACACGAGACAGACACAGTTGTCATCACACCAAGCTAATCACTGCGTGCACATCAACTGATACAAAAAGGCCCGCCGATTTGGCGGGCCTTTTCTATAGAAAACGCTAATCGGTAAGCGATTAAATCGCCGCTTTGATCATTTCTTCGGTGTAGATGTCACGCAGGCGTTTTGAAATGTCGCCCGGTACACCAGTGCCGATCTGTGCGCCGTCGATCTCGATCACGGGTTGAGCAAAGCCTGTCGCAGAGGTCACAAAAGCCTCATCTGCACCTTGAGCTTCTGCGATGGTGAAGGGGCGCTCTTCAACTTTCATTTGCGCCTCAAGCGCAAAGCGCAAGATCGCTGCACGGGTGATGCCGTGCAAAATATCGTTGCCCAGCTGACGCGTGATGATCGTGCCATCTTTAACGATATAGGCGTTATTCGCTGTGCCTTCGGTCACAAAACCATCTTCGACGAGCCAAGCATCTTGGCAGCCTTTTTTCTTGGCCTGCATTTTGGCAAAGGATGGGTAAAGCAATTGTGTGGTTTTGATATCACGACGGCCCCAGCGCTCGTCTGCGATTGAGATAACTTTGATGCCCTCATCCATCACTTTGCTGTCGACCATAGATTTCGCGAAGGTGAACAACACGATGCCACAAGGCACCTCTTCAGGATCAGGCCAAACGAAGTCACGTGTATCCGGCGCGCCGCGCGTAATTTGCAGGTAAACGCCGCCTTCATCTAGATTATTCTTCTCAATCAAATCGCGGTGGATTTGCAAAAGCTCGTCCATTGTCACAGGGGACACCATTTCAAGCTCAGACATAGAGCGCTGCAAACGGGTCGCGTGGCCGTCAAAATCAATGATCTTGCCACCAATGATCGAGGTCACTTCATAAACGGCATCTGCCATCAAGAACCCACGGTCAAAAACAGAGACTTTCGCCTCTGCTGCTGGAACATATTCTCCGTTTACGTAAACGATCTGGCTCATAGTGGTCTCCTTATGGCGGGTTTATCCCCAAAGCGCGCTGCGGGGTGGGTGCACCCCATCGGTGTCATATTGTAATGCGTTTTTACGGTCTTCGGCCAGAAGCAGCGGCCCGTCAAGGTCTGTTACACGCGCGCCCTGCGCCAAAATAACAGCAGGCGCCATCGCAAGCGACGTACCAACCATACAACCGACCATAATACCAAAGCCCTCGGCTTGCGCTTGCAGACGCAAGGCGAGGGCCTCGGTGAGGCCGCCGGTCTTATCAAGCTTGATATTTATCATATCGTATTTGCCCTTAAGACCCGCGAGGCTGGCACGATCATGACAGGACTCGTCAGCACAGACCGGAAGGGGACGTTCCATCTGAGCCAACATGTCATCCTGTCCGGCGGGCATCGGCTGTTCAACCAGATCGACCCCCATCCGCACCAGATGCGGCGCAAGATCTGCATAGACCTCTGCGCTCCATCCTTCATTGGCATCCACGATGATACGAGATTTCGGCGCACCGCGGCGCACGGCCTCTAGCCGCTCCATATCATCAGGCGTACCCAATTTAATTTTCAACAAGGGGCGAAATGCATTCTTTGCCGCCGCCGCTTGCATGCTCTCAGGCGTACCTAGGGATAAAGTATAAGCCGTAAGGCATGGCGTTGGCGCGGCCATATCCAGCATTTGCCAAACGCGTTTGCCCGCCTGTTTCGCTTCTAAATCCCACAACGCACAATCAACCGCATTGCGCGCGGCCCCCGGTTCAAGCGCATCTTGCAATTCGACCCGCGAGATCCCTGCAGGTAAAGATTCAATCTGCGCAGTCACGCTGTCCAAGCTTTCGCCGTAACGCGCATAGGGCACACATTCGCCCCAGCCCGTCACGGTGCCATCCGTGGCTTTGACCGTGATCACCTTTGCTTCAGTGCGCGATCCGCGCGAAATTACAAAGGCTTCAGCAAGGCGAAACGCCTCGGCAGTCGCGCTCAAGGTCACGGGCAAAGTCATGGCTTTTCCTTGGATTAGGGTCTTGTTTTCAATACTTATGCAGCGACGCTGTCGTCCAATTTCACCAACGCATCAACCAAACGGCCGGCACCTTGACGGAATGGATCAACGGCAGGCACGCCCATTTCAGCTTCCAATGACGCGAGGTATGTCACAGCTTCGGCTTCGGACATGTGCTGCGTGTTCACGGAAATACCGACGATTTCACAAGCAGAGTTTGCCCAGCGCGCCAGAGGCAATGCCGTTTCAGCCAAAGCTTGCAAAGTCGGCAGATCGTAATCTGGCAGGCCACGCATGTGTGTACGTGTCGGCTCATGGCACAAGATCAACGCATCAGGTTGACCACCGTGCACAAGCGCCATCGTCACACCAGAATAAGACACGTGGAACAAACTGCCTTGGCCTTCGATAAGATCCCAGTGATCCGCATCGTTGTCAGGCGTAAGATATTCAACAGCGCCCGCCATAAAGTCAGCAACAACAGCGTCCAATGGTACACCGTCACCCGTGATCAAGATACCTGTTTGCCCTGTGGCGCGGAATGTCGATTTCAAACCGCGTTCGCGCATTGACGCATCAATTGCCAAAGCAGTGTACATTTTGCCAACAGAACAATCTGTCCCAACAGCCAAGCAGCGTTTGCCTGTGCGTTTCACGCCGGTCGCGATGGGGTAATCTACTGACGCAACACGCACGTCGTGCAGCTCGCGTCCGCAGGCTTTGGCCACGGCAACAAGATCTTCTTCGTCCGTCAAAAGGTTGTGCAAACCAGAGGCAAGATCAAAGCCTTCCTCAAGCGCTGCAACCAAAACTTTTTTCCAAGCTTGTGAAATCACGCCACCACGGTTGGCAACACCAATCACCAGTGTCTTCGCGCCGGCGGCTTTCGCCTCTGCGAGTGACATGTCTGTCAGCCCCATGTCGGCTTTACAGCCTTCCATGCGCAATTGGCCAACGGCGAATTCAGGGCGCCAGTCTTTGATGCCTTGAGCAACTTTCGCGGCAAGTGCGTCGGGCGCATCGCCAAGGAACAGTAGGTACGGTGTTTGGATCATGACAGCTCTCCGGTTGAATTTACGTCATATTGCCTGTCCTTTTATGCAAGGTGCTTTCATTCTTGCGAAAATTCAGAGCTAAAATGGGATTTAAAACCATTACATCCCTCATAAATGTAAATTTATCCCATATGACGATCAACCCGAGGAATGGAAACCGTGCGACTCGCACTAGAGCGTCCTTATCTCCCGATGCAGATTCGCAAAATTTCTGCAAACGCGAAACAATACTTGAGATTTGATGCGCAAGATAATATCAATATACTTAAATCAATAAGAATATAATTACATACGAGAATCAACATGTCCTTTCGCTTGCAACCGACACCACCAGCTCGCCCCAATCGCTGCCAGCTGTTTGGACCAGGATCGAATATTAAGCTGTTCCCCAAGATGGCGACCTCTGCTGCAGATGTGATCAATCTGGATCTCGAAGATAGCGTTGCCCCCTCAGACAAGGTCACTGCGCGCGCCAATATTATTGAGGCCATTGACACGATTGACTGGGGCACCAAGGTGCTTGCCGTGCGGATCAATTCCCTCGACACGCCTTATTGGTATCGTGACGTGGTCGATTTGCTTGAACAGGCCGGCGAGCGCCTTGATCAAATTATGATCCCCAAAGTGGGCTGTGCAGAAGACGTCTATGCAGTCGACGCGCTTGTCACTGCAATTGAGCAGGCCATGGGGCGCAAGAAAAAGATCGCGTTTGAGGTCATCATCGAATCTGCTGCGGGACTTGCCCATGTAGAAGAAATCGCCAAAAGCTCACCACGCCTTGAGGCCATGAGCCTTGGGGCTGCTGATTTCGCGGCCTCAATGGGCATGCAAACCACAGGCATTGGCGGGACGCAGGACAACTATTACATGTTGCATGGGGACACCCGTCACTATCCTGATCCTTGGCACTGGGCCCAGACTGCCATCGTCGCGGCCTGTCGCACACATGGCATTCTGCCTGTCGATGGTCCGTTTGGCGATTTCTCGGATGACGAAGGCTACCGCGCCCAATCGCGACGGTCTGCGACTTTGGGCATGGTCGGAAAGTGGGCAATTCATCCCAAACAGATCGCATTGGCCAACGAGGTGTTCACCCCGTCCGCAGAATCGGTGGCGGAAGCCCGCGAAATTTTGGCAGCCATGGCGCAAGCCAAAGCCAATGGTGAGGGCGCGACAGTCTATAAAGGACGTCTTGTCGACATGGCCTCCATCAAACAAGCAGAAGTTATCGTTGCGCAATCCGAATTGATCGCTAACGTAGGCTAACTCCGTTCAGGAGGAGGAGCCTGAATGTTGAGGCTAACGTCTCGAGATGAAAATCTCGAGACGTTTGTTTTTTCTAAACGCTTAATATTGAAGCACTATTTTAAAGGTGCGCAGATCAAAGTGATTAAATTTTCCACCTTCGTGTCTTGCGGTCGGTTCAAATAGATCTCAAAAGGCGGCGAATCACGGGGCACCTCCCCTGATTTTGGCAACCACTCCCCAAACAAATAGGCATAGGCTTTGGCCAAACCTGAATAGTGGCCTTGGTATGTGAGCATGGCGAACTTTCCGCCAGTGATCTCCATAACTTCTAAAGGCGCCGTGATCTCGGCATCTCCAAGAATTTGCGCGCCCGCGAAACTGCGCAGTTCGGATTCCGGCACAGCCGCGGGATCATCAAGATACACCCCGACCATCTGCCCCAGCTGCGCCCCCAACCCGCGCGTCATCAGCGTCGTCATCACCGCCTCGAACACTTCGCCTATTTCCATATAAGCCCCGTGATGCGGCATCACAGCAAGGCGGATATCTTCGCGGGTTTCGATTTTTACGTCATACATTTCATAGTCTCCATGTGCATTGAATTGCAGCGCAGGTTGCACAACTCCGCGTTTACGAAAGGCATCCGGCGTCATCCCATAAGCACTTTGAAACGCCCGCACAAAACTGCGCACATTCACGTAGCCGCAGTAGATAGCGATGCGCTCAATAGGATCGTGCGTTTGCAGCAAAGCCGCAGACGCACGAAACAGCCGCACACGTCGGGTAAAGGCCGCGACGGTTTCCCCTGTCATACCTGTGAACACACGATGAAAATGAAACCGCGATAAAGCGGCGACATCTGCAAGCGTGTCGAGTGACAAATCACCATCCAAGTTGGCGTAAACGTAGTTCAGTACACGCATAAGCCGCGCTTCATAACTCTGTGCCATTGGGATGATCCTTCCTTTGCTGCACCACTTGAATTGCACAAAGCCAATTCACAAATCTTGCTAAGTTGCACCCGGTGAAAAAAATCGCCATATACAGTTCAGATGTACCGTATCGGAGCGTAATATGACCCACTATCTGGAATTCGAAAAACCCTTAGCGGAAATCGAAGGCAAAGCTGAAGAGCTGCGCGCCATGGCCCGTGCCAACGAAGATATGGACGTAGAAAAAGAGGCCTCGGCCTTGGACGACAAGGCAGCAGCCATGTTGATTGACATGTACAAGACCTTGACGCCTTGGCGCAAATGTCAGGTGGCGCGTCATCCAGACCGCCCCCATTGCGCTGAATACATAGAAGCGCTGTTCACAGAATACACGCCTTTGGCTGGTGATCGGAACTTTGCTGACGATCACGCCATTATGGGCGGACTTGCACGTTTCAACGATCAGCCCGTAATGGTGATTGGCCATGAAAAAGGCAACGACACCAAATCACGTATCGAGCGTAATTTCGGCATGGCGCGTCCTGAAGGCTACCGCAAAGCCATTCGGTTGATGGAATTGGCCGACAAATTCGGCATCCCTGTGATTGCGCTTGTAGACACCCCCGGCGCCTACCCAGGGAAAGGCGCAGAAGAACGCGGCCAATCCGAGGCCATCGCGCGCTCCACGCAAAAATGCCTACAACTTTCTGTCCCATTGATCGCTGTGATCATCGGCGAAGGTGGCTCTGGCGGTGCGGTTGCGTTTGCGGCGGCCAACAAAGTCGCAATGCTTGAACATTCGATCTATTCCGTCATCACGCCTGAAGGCTGTGCATCGATTTTGTGGAAAGACGCCACAAAAATGCGCGAGGCCGCCGAAGCGATGCGTTTGACAGCACAAGAGCTGATAGAGCTTGGTGTGATCGATCAAATCATTCCTGAACCCCAAGGCGGTGCGCAACGCGGTCGCGAAGCTGCGATTGCTTCCGTTGGCAAAGCCATCGCCGGTATGCTCGCGCCCTTGTCTAAAGAAGAGCCCGCAGTCCTGGTGGCCGCACGTCGCAAGAAGTTCTTGGACATTGGATCAAAGGGATTGGCTGCGTAACACGCCCCTGACCGTCACCACATAGAATTGGCCGCCCTGTGCGGCCATTCTGCGTCATAGGCTTTACCGCCGATGCGCCCCTCAGTCAAAGACGCCAAAATATCGCCCACCGTTGGCAGGCCATCACTTTCATCGCCACAAGTCCAAAGACCTGAGCGGATCAAGGCCCGCGCGCATTGAGTGTACAGCTCTTCGATCTGAATCACCGTCACAGTGCGCGGTTTTTTTCCATCTTTTTCAAACTGCGCTATCAAATCCGCATCAGCTGTAACAAAACCTTTGCCGTTGAGCCGCACAACATTGTTTGACCCTGGCACAAAAAACATGAGTGAGACACGAGGATCGCGCACGATATTGCGCAGACTATCGATCCGATCATTGCCGCGCCAATCGGGCATAGCCAGCGTGCCCTCGTCAAGTTCAGCGACAACGGGGCCATCGTCACCACGCGGACTGGCGTCTGTGCCCTCTGGCCCGACTGTTGATAAAATACAAAACCGCGATCGCGTAATCCATGCGCGAAACTCAGGTGTCATGCGCCGTGCTATTTTGTCCGTCGCGGCAGGTTTGGGCGTGCCGTAAAGCAGCTCTAGGTCTGAGATGGTGGAAATCGGTGTCATCAGGTCACTCATTTGGCCATTTTCATGTGATTTATTTTGGCACCGCAGGCCGCAATTGGTCCGCAGATATTTCAAATCCGGCATCGATCATCAGCTGGTTAGATCTCGCTTCCACGGATTCCTCTAGGTCTTTCATAAAGACCTTCAATCCGCGACCTGCCTCAATGCGTGGTAGGAATTCAACAACTGCTGTGCCGCGCCCGCGGTAAATGCCTTGGCGCTTCCAAAACACGCCAACATTGGTCGCAGCAGGCACGACATCTTGGCCAAGCTCTTTGTACAACACGCCCGTACCAACCTTGAACTCGGCCTTAGCGCCAGGGGCTATGCGCGTTCCTTGGGGGAAAATGATCAACTGACCGGGGCGAATATTGCCTGCCTTTACGTCCGCGACCATTTTTTTAATTGCCTGCCCACGCTTACCGCGATCCACGCCGATACAGCCGCAACGCTCAGCGTAAAAGTTCACAATCGGCATCTTTTCCAACGACTTCTTCATAATGAACTTTGGTCGCGGCAAGGCAGACACAATCAAAATGATGTCAAAGAAACTTTGATGTTTGGAGGCGACGATAACTTCATCCGTCGGCACCACACCACGCACCTCGGATTTCAGTCCGCAAATGGCATGGGCACTCAGACGCACCCAATGACACCACAGATGAATCGCGATGAAGGCAAACTTGCGGTCAAAAATAGCCAGCGGCGTAAAGATCAGACCAATGATGGTCATCGCCAGATACATCTGAAAGATAAAGATCAGGGACAGGACCCATTGAAGCGCATAGAGCATTACATCAGCCTTTTTAATGTTTGTTTTGCCGCAAACCGTGTCGCGCCAAACGCCACGAATGCTGCAAAAGGCGGGATAACGAAAGGCCAAAACCATTCATACCCTTGAAATCCCAGTCCGGTTAAAAACCCGCCCGTGGTTTGCGCATCGGGCAACAAAGCGATCGCAACGGTGCCGAAAAACGCACCAAACAGCGCGCCACTAAAGCCGCGAAACGTGAACTGACGCACGAATGCCGACGCGATATACCCGTCTTTGGCCCCAACCAAACGCAGCACACGGATCACTTGCCCGTTCGCCGCCAATGCCGCGTTTGCTGCCAAAGTGATCATCGCAGCTGTCACTCCGCCGATCAAAACCAGACTGACCACACCTAGCAATCGCAAACGACTGGCCGCCGTGATCAACGGTTTACGCCAGCGCGTGTGATCATCAAGCACAGCCCCCGGCGCTTCACCCGCAAGGCGCAACCTCAGGCTTTCCGAATCGTAACCTTCTGCCGTTTCTTTCACATCGATCAGCACCGGTAAAGGCAGGCTGTCCAAAGGCAAGGTCGGCCCAAACCATGGCTCTAACAACGCACGCTGCTCGTCGGCGCCCAAGGCACGCGCTTCACGCACCCCAGGCGTTGTTTCTAACACAGCCAAGGCAGCCTTCGTTTGCGCCTCAACCTGCTCAATAGGGGCCGAGATACGCACCGTCGACGACTGCGCCAGTTCGCCAGCCCAGCGATCTGCCAATCGCCCTGTGGCCAAAGACAACGTCAAAGCAAACACAGCCAAAAACGCCATCGCAGCAGATGTCAAAACAGTCAGCTGCGCTGTGAACCCAGAGGGGGGCACGATGCGATCTTGGACAGTTTTATCGATTTTCAAAAAGGGCAAGATAAAGGACATTACAAATCTACCCCTGCTTGTTGAATGCGCCGATTGGCTATGCGCAACACGCGCGCTTGGACTTGCGACTTAGCTTGCCTGATCAAATGCATGTCATGGGTCGCAATTATGACTGTTTTGCCCATTTTATTCAGTTCAACCAACAACTGCAGAAGTCTTAGGGACATCTCCCAGTCGACATTCCCCGTTGGCTCATCCGCGATGATAACCTCTGGCGACATGATCACTGCGCGCGCCAAGGCAGCACGTTGGCGTTCGCCACCAGATAATTCGGCAGGCAATGCATCTGCACGTTCCGACAGGCCAACCCATGACAACAATTCGTTCAAATTCGTCTCATCACGCGGCTTACCCGCCACAAGCAATGGCAATGCTACATTTTCGGCGACACTAAGATGATCTAAAAACTTGCAGTCTTGATGCACCACGCCAATATCTCGGCGCAAGGCAGCGACGTCATCGCGCGCAATATTGCGTGTGTCTTTGCCCAAAAGATGGACACGGCCGGCAGTGGCCTGCAGTTCACAATAGCACAATTTCAAAAAGGTGGTTTTACCCGCCCCAGATGGCCCTGTCAGAAAATGGAACGATCCAGGCGCAAGAGACAGGGAAATCTCAGTTAAAAGATCCTGACCGCCATATCCGTAAGCAACATTGTTAAACTCAATCACAGTTGGCCCCTATCCCTCAGTCGCGACAGTTTTGCCTCACAGATGGGCACGATTCAATCCAACTGTTGCAAAAACATGGACAATCCGCCATCCAGCGTTAATAATTTAGGAAAACAAAGCAGTTACACCACACATAACCGGTGGCAGAGGAAGATATGCGGCTTATTTGTCCCAATTGCGGCGCTCAGTACGAAGTTGACGCCAAAGTCATCCCAAGCTCTGGACGAGATGTCCAGTGTTCCAATTGTGGTCACACATGGTTTCAGCGGTCCGCAGAAGTAGATTCGGATCTTGCCCAAGAAATGGGTTTTGAACTGATGACCGAAGATGCGACTTCAGATACCGTATCTGAACCAATGTCCCACGACCAGCCTGCGCCCCCCAGCCCAGATTTTGGCGATGACAATGATGTAGAATTTAGTGACGACATCGCATCCGCAGTCAGTGCTGCTACCTCTCTCGACATTGAGAACACCGCTGAGAAGGCAGAAACAGTCGCGCCAGAGGTTACTTTAGCCGCACCTGTGCGACGCTCAGCCGTATCAGAAAGTGTGCGCGACATTTTACGAGCCGAAGTCGCCTACAGTCAGAACGAACGGCAGCCCGAACCTGATGCTTTGGAAATACAAGCCGAACTTGGCCTTGATGAGGCCCCGTCAAATGAACAAAAGCAAGGATTGCGTGAGCGTATGGCCCGTTTGCGAGGCCTAAACCCATCTAACACCGCTGCATCGGGATCAGGCAAACGTCGCGATTTGCTACCTGACATTGAAGAGATTAACTCGACACTGAGTGCGGCTTCTGAACGCGATGTAGATGGCACTGTTTTGAATGACAAAACACGCAAAGAGCGCGCGCGTCGCACCAGCTTCCGTACAACATTTTTGATCTTTATTTTTGTCGTGTTACTCTTGGTTCTGTTCTATACTTTAGCACCTATGCTGGCACAAAAAGTTCCTGCGCTCGAAGGTATTTTGAATGCCTATGTGACTGCGGCAA
Source organism: Pacificibacter sp. AS14 (assembly GCF_038899935.1). Taxonomy (NCBI): domain Bacteria; kingdom Pseudomonadati; phylum Pseudomonadota; class Alphaproteobacteria; order Rhodobacterales; family Roseobacteraceae; genus Pacificibacter; species Pacificibacter sp. AS14. The sequence goes on along the minus strand of NZ_JBBMQI010000006.1, from coordinate 135,359 downwards.
ACGCCTTTCGCGCTTGGCTTGATGCAACCATCACTTCAACGAGCGCACGTTTGAATGCACTTTTGGGCCAGCTCAACGACACGGCTTAGTCACGAATGGACCTCTAAAAGCGATCGAGTAGGCGTTTGAGGTAATCCAGTTCCTCATCTGCCCGTTCTCTTTGTGCCGAGCGTCGCCGAATTTCATCCAACAGCTCTTCTGCTTGCTTATAGACGTCGTCTTGTTCAGACCCACCGGAGCCATCACTGCCAATGCTAGCCCCCTGATCTCGCCCATCACGGCGCCCCAACGGATCGCGCCCGTTAGGCTGACCTGACTGAGCCTCCGCGTTTTGACTATCCTCAGGAGAACCCGATTGGCTCAACTGTTCATTCAACTGCTTCAGCCCATTGCGTAGCGCCTCCATGGCGCGAGCCTGATTGTCCAATGCGCCCGCATAGTCCTGATTGCGCAAAGCTTCTTCTGCACCTTCCATAGACCGTTCGGCGCGTTCCAATTCGGACGCCGCCCCGTCACCTTGTGCTGATGCCTCTGGTGGTAAGGCGCCGCCCTGGCGTTGCGCTTGGCTGCGCAGCGCTTGCTGGCGATCCGCCAAAGACTCTGCACGATCGTCAGCGGGGTTTGGCTCGGATGAATCATCATCGTCAGCTCCAAACTGCTCTTGTAGGTCAGAAAACGTCTCGTCATTTAGATCCTGCTGCTCACGCAACATGTCTTCCAAACTTTCGATCGCTTGCGCCCCCTGCCCTTGCTGGCCTGGTGACACCTGCATATTTTCAAGCATCTCGTTAAGCATTTCCATCAATTGCTGCGCCTCGGCCATGCGGCCTTGCTCCATCAATTCTTGGATACGATCCATCAGTTCTTGCAGCTGATCGGGCGAGACATCAAAGGACTCGCCGTCCTGTGCCCCATCTTGGTCTTGGTCCTGCTCTTTGCTTTGCTGCTCGGCGCGTTGGAGAATGTAATCATCTGTGGCGTCCCGCAAATCTTGCATAAGTTTCGCAATTTCATCAGGTGTCGCGCCATCGCGCATCGCTTGGGTTAGGCGCTCTTGTGCACGGCGCAAACGCTCAAGCGCCTCCGACAGCTCACCATCCTCAAGCTCGACCGCAATCGTCCAAAGACTATCCGCCACAGTGTCCCAAACCTCGTCAGACATGCTCGGCCCCTGCGCCTCGATCAGTCCTGCAACAGCCCGCAGACTTAAAAAAATGGCATGATCGCCGCCGTAAGAATCGTCTTGCGCATAACTGACTGCTCGAATGATTTGCGCCGACCGAACAGCATTTTTACGACTCCACAGCAATTCTCGACGCACATCAATTAAAGCCGCAGCGAGGGGGTCAAAAAACTTACGCCCCGGCAAAATGGCTTGATTGTGCTGCGACGCAGCCTCGTGTCCAGACACATCCCATGCCGTCAAGCGCACGCGCACAGGAAGCCCTGAAAACGGATGACGCGACAGGTTTTCAGCCACGACTCCTTCAAAATCTTGACGTTGCAAAGCACGCGGCAAAGGAATGGACAGCACTACAGCCTGCCGTGGCTCAGGGTCCACGCGATAGCCGTATTGCGCCACAACTTCGTTTCTATCCAATTCGATTTCAAACTGCGCGCGGGCGATTCCAAAATCATCTGACATCCTAAACGATTGACGCAATTCACCTGAGGGCGCGCGGGTCATATCGCCTACCAGTTCAGCGACCGGTGGTTGGTCCGGTAAAAGTGCCACATTCCACAAACGCCCAGTCTCGCCCTTAATCTCGATTTCGCCGGTTTGCTGAAGTGTAAAGTCTTGCCCCAAAAGCGCGGCCTGATCGCTTTGACCAGACACTGTTTCACGCATCTGAAATGCCTCTGCGTCGCCATATAAACGTATTGTCACTTTCGAATTTTGTGGCGCGGTAAAGCGCTCAGGCATGTCAGAAAGATACAAAGTGGGCTTGCCGGTATGGGCTGGCGGCTCTATCCAGCCCTCCCACGCAGGCCCAAGAGCAATGTCATTTGCAAGACTCACGCCGCCGAACCGCAAAGCCCCCGTTCCAAATAAAAGCCCCATGATCAAAACTGTGACCGCCATCAAACGCAGCGCATAAGGGTCACGCGCAGACAGGCGTACATGTGGTCCAATCGCGCGCGCGCTCAACGCCTGCTGTGCCATACGTGCTTGATGCGCGCGCCAAATGCCTTGGGTTTGTAGGTTGTCATGGCCAGTTGCCATAAGATCATCAAGCGCTTGAATCGGCCTGTGCGGCAAAGCCTCATCAACACGCGCCCGTGCCTCGCGCATTGTCGGCATTCGAAACCGCATCGTGCAAAGGCCAAAGGACACAACCAGCGCAACTGCGACACAGGCCACCGAAATAATTGAGGCCAAGGGAGTGAGCGCTGCGAACGTATCGAACAGTAAAGCAGCAAGAGCACAGGACGCCAGTACACCAAACCAAAGAAACGCTTGAACAAAGCGTTCGACAACAAGCCCCACAAATGTGAGGCGCAGCGTGCGTTTGATGTGGCGCGTCAGTGCGCGCTCAATTGGCGTTTGTGAGTCCATGACCTGTTGCCCGCTTACTCCCGCCGCAGGTCAAAATGATCCGCGCGTCAGAGCCATTCAGGGATCGTATCGCGATTTATCATTTCCTCATAGGTGGGACGAGCACGGATGACAGCGAATTGATCACCATTCACCAAAACCTCTGGAATAAGAGGGCGGGAATTGTATTCGGACGCCATAACAGCGCCGTAAGCCCCTGCAGATCTGAAAGCGACCAAATCATCAGGTCCGAGCGCAGTCATCTCGCGTGCCTTGGCGAAAGTGTCGCCTGTTTCACAAACAGGCCCCACAATATCATAAATGGTTTTCGCGCTACCCGCTTTCGGCTCAACAACAGGCACGATATCGTGATGCGCATCGTACATTGAAGGACGGATCAAATCGTTCATTGCGGCATCGATGATCAAAAAATCGCGCCCTTCGCCATGCTTTAAGTAAATCACTGATGACACCATCACGCCAGCATTGCCAGAGATCAAACGCCCCGGCTCGATCTCGATCTCGCATCCTAAATGACCAACCGTTTTGCGGATCACATCGCCGTATTCCATCGGCAACGGCGGGGCCTCGTTAGACCGTTCATAGGGAATGCCAAGTCCACCGCCTAAGTCGAGGCGACGAATATGAATGCCATCGCCGCGCAAAACCTCGGTCAACTCGGCAACTTTTGTAAAAGCCAATTCAAATGGCTCAAGTTGTGTCAGCTGCGATCCGATGTGTACATCGATACCAGCGACATCAATACCTTCCATTTTCGCGGCGCGCGCATAGACCTCGCGCGCGCTTTTAATCGGAATGCCAAATTTGTTTTCACTTTTGCCCGTTGCGATTTTCGCGTGGGTTTTGGCATCAACATCAGGGTTCACGCGGATGGCAATCGGGGCCTTAACGCCCATTGAGATCGCGACCTCGTTGAGCGCTTCAAGCTCAGGCTCCGATTCCACATTGAACTGACGGATGCCCCCAGACAAAGCAGTGCGCATTTCTTCGCGGGTCTTACCAACCCCAGAAAAGACGATGCGTTCGCCCGGCACGCCAGCAGCGCGCGCTTTGAGATACTCTCCCATCGACACAACATCGATTCCAGCGCCAAGATCGCCAATTAATTTCAACACGGCAAGGTTGGAATTTGACTTCATCGCAAAGCAAACGAGATGGTCCATGCCATGCAAGGCTTCGTCAAAAAGTGTAAAATGACGCGTCAACGTCGCAGTCGAATAGCAGTAAAACGGCGTCCCAACGGAAGCGGCGATATCGCTTAAAGCGACGTCTTCAGCGTGCAACACGCCGTTGCGATAAAGAAAGTGATCCATGGGCCGCGCCTTTCAAAATAAAGTCGTGCTGGAGATACTGGAATTCCAAGCGCAATGAAAGAGCCGTGAATGTGCAAAAAGGGCGCCTCATTAAAGACGCCCTATCAATTCGCAAACTTCGTGTCTTAGTCTGCCCCGAAAACCAATCCGATAGACGTCGATGTGCTGACACCGCTATTTGAGTTCACGGAGACCGTTGTACCGCCAGTCACTTTCGGCGGCGTCGGTGTGCCGTCTGCACCACAGGACGCAATGAGACCGCAAAACGCGAAAGCCGTAAAAAGTCTTATCATCCAAGAACCTCTTTCCAACGCGCAATCTGAGCACGCACCTGCGACGGTGCTGTACCACCATAGCTTGTCCGAGACGCCACAGAGTTTTCAACTGTTAATACGCTGTATACATCTTCAGTGATCGCTTCATGGGCAGATTTCATCTCATCAATGCTGAGGTCTGGCAGATCGCAGCCTTTAGACTCAGCCAAAGCAACCAAAGCGCCGGTTACATGATGAGCGTCACGGAACGGCAAGCCCGCTTCGCGCACCAACCAGTCGGCCAAATCTGTGGCGGTTGAAAAACCAGACGCCGCAGCGGCCCGTAGACTGTCCACATTTGCAGTCATATCCGACACCATGCCAGTCATCGCAGCCAATGCGAGCATCAAGTTATCCGCCGCGTCAAAAACCTGCTCTTTGTCTTCTTGCATGTCTTTTGAATAGGCCAGCGGAAGGCCCTTCATTACAGTGAACAAAGCAACCATAGCGCCCATGATGCGGCCCACCTTGGCGCGAATCAGCTCTGCGGCATCTGGGTTTTTCTTTTGTGGCATGATGGATGAACCAGTTGAAAAACGATCCGACAAGGTAACAAAACGGAATTGCGCGGATGACCAAATCACCAATTCTTCAGCAAAGCGCGACAAATGCATAGCCGTGATGGACGCGCAGGACAAAAACTCAAGCGCGAAATCGCGGTCAGCGACAGCATCTAGCGAATTGGCAGTCGGACAATCAAAGCCCAACGCTTCGGATGTCATGTGGCGATCAATGGGAAATCCTGTTCCGGCCAAAGCGGCGGATCCAAGTGGATTTTCATTCATTCGTGCGCGCGCATCTTTGAAACGCGACACATCGCGGCCCAACATTTCAACATAAGCCATCATGTGGTGACCCCATGTCACGGGCTGCGCTGTTTGCAGATGTGTAAATCCAGGCATGACCCAATCGGCGCCCGCCTCAGCTTGACCGAGCAAGGCTTTGATCAAAGCTTCAAGCCCTTCAACACATGCATCCATCTGATCACGCGTCCACAGCTTAAAGTCTGTGGCGACTTGGTCATTACGGGACCGCGCGGTGTGCAGACGCCCTGCAGGTTCGCCAACAATTTCCTTCAATCGAGATTCGACATTCATATGAATGTCTTCGAGCGCGGTCGAAAATTCAAACGTCCCGCTCTCAATTTCTGACAATACCGTGAGAAGCCCTTCACGAATGGTCTTGGCATCGGTATCAGTGATGATACCTTGTGCTGCAAGCATCGCGGCATGGGCACGCGACCCTGTTATATCTTGGAACGCCAATCGTTTGTCGTAACCTATCGAAGCGTTGATGGCTTCCATGATTGCGTCTGGACCTGCGGCGAACCGCCCGCCCCACATCGCGTTGGATTTTTTGTCGGTCATGGACACACCCAAATGTTAAATAAGCTAATTGTTGCCCTCCTCTACACGGCCCTGAGCCTTACTGCAATTGCTGCGCATGGCTTGGACATGTCCGATATTGCACAGCTGCGCGAAGGATCTATGCGAAAACTTGTTTTTCACACCGACCCAAAAAAGGTGTCTGAGGTTCCTTTCACAGCGCCCGACGGCACAGCGTTCAAATTATCTGATTTTGAGGGACAGTATGTCCTGTTAAATCTTTGGGCAACGTGGTGCGTCCCTTGCCGCAAAGAAATGCCCGATTTGAACAGCCTTTCGAAAACATATTCCGATAAAGGGCTCAAAGTGGTCACCGTGGCATCCGGACATAATCCACTGCCCGCAATAAAAAAGTTTTATGAAGATAAGGAATTAGACAGCCTACCCATTCTGCTTGATCCAAAGGGCACATTCTCTCGCGACATGAATGTTTTGGCTTTACCTGTTACCGTCATTCTTTCGCCTGAAGGAAAAGAGGTAGCGCGACTCATTGGCGATGCCGCTTGGGCATCACCTGAGGCCGTTACTCTCTTTGATGCCCTTACCGAGATGTCAAGAAATGCGGCCAAATCGGTCAATTGAGAGCACAGAATGCGTCGTCGCCGTATCAATTAGCTCTGAGATTTTTTCTGCATGAGCCAAGATACTTTTTAAAGATTTGTCGATTTCTTTGTGAAACTTATCGAGTTGATCAATGACAGGCGTCAATGAAACAGAATCTGCACCGAGCCGCCCCGCCTCAACACGGCATAAAACCCGAATGGAATCGAGACCCGTGACGAGCTGGCGCAGATCCTTTGATGAGCGCGCAAGCCGCAAAATTTCAACGCTGGCGTCTTTGATAGCTTTACTTGATTGTGTTGAATAACTTTGCAGGAGTTTTTCCCGATCCTCATTCTCTCGAACACTCTCATTAAGCACCCTCGTCTCTGAGTTCGGCTGATTGCATTGCGCTTGCAACTCTTTCAAAAGCTGCGCCATAGCGGCAAGTAAAAGAGCTGTGTCCACTTGGGCGGACACAATAGATGATACTGTTACTTTCGAACCTTTCTCGGCTCGAAAACCATCCAGATGGCCCTGCACTTCATCGGACATCAATCTATAGTTCTGAGAAATTGCAGAAATGGGCCCGCCTGCGGGTTCCAAACGCGAAGCGACGATTCGCATATTGGATGGAATGCCGCGGATGGCCTCAAAGAACTCAAAGAGCTGTTCTTGGTTGTCGCTTAGTTCTAACAATTGGTCAGACATAGATTTCAACGCAGAGGTAAGCTTACTCGGTTCGCGAGAGAGTGCGGAATCGCGCGCAGCAATTTCTCGCCCAATTGCGCGCGCCCCAAAAGATACATAGTCATCGAACCCTTCAGTTTTGAGGGTATTTAGGAAAAGCTCTGCACTTTCTTCGACAGACAGCCCTTCGCGTTCTTTCTCCAACAATGTGCCGTATAGCTCTCGAGTTTTATTGAATAGCTCTGATGAGGGCTTGATCCTGATCGACAAGAAGCCACTCTCAATTGGAGCAATGACCGCGAAAACCCAATAGGCTTTTCCATCTTTGCATCGGTTTAAGATATATGCTCCGGCGGGAACGCCTTTTTGGATCTGGTTCCAAAGGATATGAAATACACCCTTAGGCATGTCAGGATGACGGACCACTTTGTGTGGGGCACCCAAAAGCGCATCCCATTCGAACCCTGACACACGTTGAAAGACATCATTGCCGCTTGTAATTAGCCCGCGTTCATCAGTGCACGAAAAGAACAGTTCTTCAAAGTCGAACCGGACTTCGTCAAAATGGCTTTGAAACGCCGATGTGCTGTGTTGAAAAGTCATGATCTATCCAGAATTTGTTTACGCACACATACAAGCAATTTGACCTTGCTATATAGTTAAGGAAATCGGCCAATCTTGGAAAACTTTTGCAACACACTGGCTTTTCAAGACAGTCGTTGTTGCTGCCCATCAGAAAAATCGTTAAAATCTAAGTCAACCTGAGACCAAATCTAACCAACCCAAAGCACATTATGACAAAGCTTAACGAAATCAAAGCTTTGAAATTTTTACCAAAAATCGTCCTAAAACTAAGTAAAACTCATCAATTTACTTACCGTTATCTACTCTAAGCCATGTTGGTATAACGATGACCAAACGGGGTGCGAAGGAGTCAGAGATGATCAGTTCAGTTTCACTACAAGGCGGCTTTGACAGCCCATTATCTGCTGCCATCACCGAACGAGACCGTCACACCATGCAAATGGTGCGTGACGCGATCAAGGCTAAGCAGGTCCTGTTGGCATATCAACCTATCGTACAAACGTTACGGCCCGATCGTCCCGCGTTTCATGAAGGCTTGCTTCGTGTTCTCGACAGAAATGGTCGTGTCATTCCTGCGCGCGAATTTATTGAAGTTGCTGAGATGTCGGAAATTGGGCGCGAACTAGATTGCTTGGCCATTGAATTTGGGCTGCAAACACTTTTAGAGCAGCCTGAAATTCGGTTGTCGATAAACATGTCAGCGCGGTCAATCGGATACCCGCGATGGAAAGAGGCTTTGATGGGCGGTTTGGCAAAAGATGAAACCATTGCTGAACGCTTGATTCTAGAAATCACCGAAAGTTCGGCAATTGTCATGCCTGATCTGGTCAGCGTCTTTATGACCGAACTTCAGGCCAAAGGCATATCATTTGCATTGGATGATTTCGGCGCAGGATATACTGCCTTTCGGTACTTCAGGAATTTCTATTTCGACATGGTCAAAATCGATGGATCATTTATCCGTGGCATAGCGAACACGCCGGATAATCAGGTACTAACCCAAGCGCTCGTCTCAATCGCTCAGCATTTTGACATGTATACTGTTGCGGAATTTGTCGAAACGAAAGAAGATGCAGACTATCTTGCATCCATCGGAATCGACTGCATGCAAGGGTACTATTTTGGTGCAGCTACGATCGATCCCGTCTGGAAACAGCGTTCTGCACACAAAATTGCGGGCTAAACAGGATTTTTTATCGCAAGTGAAGCGTCCTGACCATTGATTATGGTGCAATCGCGGCATAGTCTTGTGTCGGGGAGTGCGCAACTTTGTTGCAAAAAACGCGCCTAAATGGCAATCTCCCTCTAATTTTTTAGGAGAGATAGCACTATCATGACAAATGTCGTAATCGCCTCGGCCGCTCGCACCGCCGTTGGCAGCTTTACCGGCTCTTTTGCCAATACGCCGGCACATGACCTCGGTGCCGCAGTCCTTGAGGCCCTGGTCGCCCGCGCTGAAATTGACAAAGACGAAGTCTCTGAAACTATTCTTGGACAAGTTTTGACCGCCGGCCAAGGCCAAAATCCGGCGCGCCAAGCCCATATTCTTGCGGGTCTGCCACAAGAATCGTCGGCTTGGAGCATCAATCAAGTCTGTGGATCCGGTCTACGCACTGTCGCCTTGGCGACCCAGCATATTATGCTTGGAGATGCGGACATCGTTTGCGCTGGCGGACAAGAAAACATGTCTTTGTCCCCACATGTTGCCAACCTTCGTGCTGGCCACAAAATGGGCGACATGCAATTCATTGATTCTATGATCAAAGACGGATTGTGGGACGCATTCAACGGCTACCACATGGGCATCACCGCTGAAAACGTTGCCAAGAAGTGGGAAATTTCACGCGAAATGCAAGATGCGTTTGCTTTGGCATCACAAAACAAAGCGGAAGCAGCACAGTTGGCTGGCAAGTTTGTAGATGAGATCATTCCGTTCGCGGTCAAAACGCGTCGCAGCGAAACAATTGTAGACGCAGACGAATATATCCGCCACGGCGCAACGCTTGAGAGCATGCAAAAACTACGCCCTGCGTTCGATCGCGAAGGCACCGTAACCGCAGGTAATGCCTCTGGCCTAAACGATGGCGCTGCTGGCGTTTTACTGATGTCTGCCGATAACGCTGCCAAACGCGGCATCAAACCACTTGCGCGCATCGCATCCTATGCGACGGCTGGTCTGGATCCATCCATCATGGGCGCAGGTCCAATTCGTGCTTCACAAAAAGCGCTCGAAAAGGCTGGCTGGAAAGCTGAAGATCTTGATCTTGTTGAAGCCAATGAAGCTTTTGCAGCGCAAGCCTGCGCGGTGAACAAAGACATGGGCTGGAACCCAGAGATCGTGAACGTCAATGGCGGCGCGATCGCAATTGGTCACCCAATCGGTGCCTCTGGAGCGCGCATTCTGAACACGTTGTTGTTCGAAATGCAGCGTCGCGATGCGAAGAAGGGTCTCGCGACACTTTGTATTGGCGGCGGAATGGGCGTAGCTCTCTGCGTTGAGCGCGACTAACAACAGAATTCACTGCGCAACAATTGTTTCGCGCAGTGAAAATCATTTCATATTAAAAATTACTCGCCGGGGAGGGCACTATGGGTAGAGTTGCACTTGTAACAGGAGGCACGCGCGGAATTGGCGCTGCTATCTCAACAAAACTAAAAGCTGAAGGCTATAAGGTTGCAGCGAGTTTTGCAGGCAATGAAGAAGCCGCTGCAAAATTCACAGAAGAAACAGGCATTCAAACGTTTAAATGGAACGTCGCTGACTATGAAGCTTCAAAAGCTGGCATAGCTGCTGTCGAAGCTGCGCTTGGGCCAATTGAGGTCGTTGTTGCTAACGCAGGCATCACACGCGACGCTCCGTTTCACAAAATGACGCCCGAGCAATGGCATCAGGTGATTGATACAAACCTAACAGGTGTTTTTAACACGGTACATCCTGTTTGGCCGGGAATGCGCGAACGCAAATTTGGACGCGTGATCGTGATTTCGTCAATCAACGGTCAAAAAGGTCAGTTTGCACAGGTCAACTATGCCGCGACCAAAGCGGGCGATCTGGGCATTGTGAAGTCGCTGGCGCAAGAAGGTGCACGCGCTGGCATTACAGCAAATGCGATTTGTCCAGGCTATATCGCGACAGAAATGGTCATGGCCATTCCCGAAGAGGTCCGCAATAAAATTGTCGCGGGCATCCCAGCGGGACGTCTCGGAGAGCCCGAGGAAATTGCGCGCTGCGTGGCGTTCTTAGCCAGTGATGATGCTGGCTTTATGAACGGGTCTACCATTTCTGCGAATGGCGCTCAATTCTTCGTTTGAACATAACTCACTTTTAAAATTTGGGTCGCCTTAGGGCGGCCCTTTTTGTTGATTGCGCACATAAAGCGGACTAGTTTTCGCTATGACCAAACGCTCAGCAACTTTCATTGGATCTATCGCCATCCTGCTCTGGGCGCTCCTTGCGCTTTTGACCGTTGGAACCAATCCTGTACCGCCGTTCCAATTGAATGCACTTTGCTTTTCAATTGGAGGGATCATCGGGCTATTGTGGATCGGCTGGACCAAAAGTTGGTCTGACCTTAAAGGCGTCCCCCTTTCGGTATACGGTTTTGGAACATTAGGCCTTTTTGGCTATCACTTTTTATATTTCTCGGCCCTGCGCGCTGCGCCACCTGCTGAGGCAGGCTTGATCGCCTATCTCTGGCCATTGCTAATCGTTTTGTTTTCGGGACTTTTGCCCGGAGAACGCCTGCGCGGACTGCATATTGTTGGGGCAATAACGTCCTTCATGGGTGCCAGTTTAATTGTCGCCGCTGGTGCAAAATTCGAGGTTGAAAACTTGTTCGGATATGGGCTTGCGCTGGCCTGTGCGTTTACGTGGTCTGCCTATTCCGTTTTATCGCGACGGCTGGGCGACATTCCGACAGCATCGGTCGCTGTGTTCTGTTTTGCAGCCGCCCTGTTGTCAGCGCTCGCGCATGTATTTTTGGAAATCACAGCATGGCCAAGTGCGCCGATTGGATGGCTGTCCATCTTGGCACTTGGTGTGGGGCCAGTTGGTGCCGCTTTTTATGTATGGGATATCGGGGTCAAGCGGGGAAACATCCAGATTTTGGGCACCGCGTCCTATGCCGCGCCCCTGTTATCCACGCTCATTCTGGTCATTTTTGGCGTCACAGATCCAAAGGCATCACTTTTCGTATCAGCCGTTTTTATCACTGTAGGCGCCGGCTTGGCAGCATATGCGAGCCGCCAAACCGATTGAGGAAAAATCTATGCCGAGAGGCGTGAAATTTCTTCTTTGAGACGGAGTTTTTGTTTTTTCATGGCAGCAACCTGCAGCGCATCGGTACCGGGCGAGCGCTGCGCGCTTTCGACGGCATCAGCAAGATTTTGGTGTTTCTTCTTCAACTCATGGATGTGGGAACTCAATGACATTTTAAATCCTCTCTCTCGTGTTGACTGGCCCAATTATAAAGCCACACCTAGAGTGCAGCATATTTTTTGAGTTTTGTCACCTATCTGTTACGAAACTTTTTCATAGGCCGAGGTTGGCACGCGAAACCTTGCCAATTCCTTAATCATCCCAGCCTAGAGCAGCAGAATGACGCAATATGGATAACGCTTTTTGACTGTAGCTGTCACCGTCTCGTTCATGGTGAGGCCCATCATGCATACGTAAAGGGGCCTCTAGCACAAAATCCGCGCGTCCCAATTTACGCGCCTGGACGATAACAAGGCGTGCGGAACGGCCAGCTCTGGCCTGAATGGGGCGCACACGAACAGACCCAAGGCGTCCTTCGAGCGCGGACAGAATATCAAGCAAGCGGTCTGCTTTTTGGATCATGGTGAAGTACCCACGCGGCGCAAGACGGCGCGAGGCCACATCGATCCAAGTGTCCAGCGGCGTCTCACCGCTGACGGCCAAGTTTCGTCCAGAATCATCGGATGCTGTCGATTTTTCTTTCAGATAATAGGGTGGATTGGCGATCACATGATCAAAGCGGCGATCACGCACCCCTAAAGGCAATGCACGAATGTCCGCCTCAACAACCTCCATTTGCGCGTTGTTTTCTGCCGCGTTGCGCCGCGCCAGATCTGCGTAATAGCTTTGCAGTTCCACTCCGACAAACGTCATGCCAGAGACACGTGCATTGAGGCATAAAGAGGCAGCACCAGCGCCACACCCAAGCTCAAGAACCGATTGGTCCGCCTCACCTGGAGTAGCCGCGGCAAGAAGAACAGGATCAACCCCTGCCCGATAACCGCGCACAGGCTGTCTGAGTTGCACCAACCCCATCAAAAACGCGTCAACAGTCTCAGACTGGTCGGTCACTCAGGCTCCAACTCGAACTCATTTTCGGTTAGAATTCGGCGCGCTTGGGGAAGATCGTCATCGAGCACCATAAGGCGGCGCGGCAATATACCAACGGACCCTTCTAGCACGCTCATATGGACGTCCATTTCAAAGCAGTTTATATCGTCGCCAGCAAGCAATGCTTTGGCATAGATGATTTTCATAGGATCAGTTGTGCGTAGGAGCTGTTTCATAATTCCGATTTAACGGCAAACAGTTTGATTTGTCGAGTGAAGGACCTGCAGAATGAGCCTTGGTAACGCAACTGTTAAACCACATGAAAGACTGGCCGCAGCACTCGCGTCGGAGTTAGCAGAGGTAAACACGCTCATCAAAGATCGCATGGCCTCTAAACATGCCCCACGCATTCCTGAAGTGACCGCGCATTTGGTTGAGGCAGGCGGCAAACGCTTGCGCCCGATGCTCACGCTCGCGGCGGCCAAAGCCTGCGGATATGATGGTCCTTACCACATTCACCTCGCAGCCACGGTCGAGTTCATCCACACAGCCACTTTGCTACACGACGATGTCGTTGATGAAAGCGCACAACGTCGAGGTCGCCCCACCGCGAACCTGCTTTGGGATAACAAATCATCGGTACTTGTGGGCGACTATTTATTTGCGCGTTCGTTCCAGTTGATGACGGAATGCAATTCGATGCGCGTGATGCATATCTTATCTGGTGCCTCGGCAACGATTGCCGAGGGCGAAGTGTTGCAGCTAACCGCAGCGCAAGATTTGGCCACGACTGAAGACATCTATTTGCAAGTTGTGCGCGGCAAAACCGCAGCACTGTTTTCAGCGGCCACCGAAGTGGGCGGCGTGATTGCCGAGGCTGAGCCTGAGATCACACAAGCCTTGTACGACTATGGTGATGCCTTGGGTATCTCGTTCCAAATTGTTGATGATTTGTTGGATTACGAGGGCACAGGCGAGACTGGTAAGAACGTTGGCGATGATTTCCGCGAACGCAAACTAACGCTGCCCGTGATCAAAGCTGTGGCCAAGGCCGATGAGGCCGAGCGCGCGTTTTGGGTGAAAACCATCGAAAAGGGCAAGCAAGCCGATGGCGACCTAGAACACGCCATTACATTACTCAAAAAGCATGACACACTGGCCGAGACACGTCTTGAGGCACTGGACTGGGCGGAAAAAGCAAAGTCCGCTTTGACTGCATTGCCTGAAAGCGACATTCGTCAAATGTTGAGTGATATCGCGGACTATGTTGTCGCGCGCCTGCGTTAAAATATTGGTTAGGCTGGCAAAGTACTTGCCGCCTTCACCCACCACCATGGATTGCTGTGCGCTATGCGTGCGGCAGCGGCTTCAGCTTTAAACCTGTCTGGGTAGATCGCAAAGCAGGTCGCCCCTGATCCCGACATCCGTGACATCAAAACCTCAGGCGAAAGCGCCAAGGCAACCAAAACGGCGGCAATTTCGGGGGCAAGTTTGGCAGCGGAGCTTTGCAGGTCATTACGCTGCGTGCCCAGCCAATCTGCAAACGCAAGGCTGTCGGGCCAATGTGGCAAGTCTTCGGGCATAGGGTGGTTGTCTTTGCATGTCAGCTGCGCGAAAACCGCAGGCGTCGACACTTCGACCCGCGGATTGACCATTACAATGTGCAACGCAGGCAGATTAGTCTGCGTCAAAACATCACCAACTCCCCGCATTCGTGTCGATTTGGACGCCAAACACACGGGCACATCTGCGCCAAGCAGCAAAGCATGGTCAGGAGACACCATTGGGCCGCCAAGACGCATCGCGGCACGAATCGTTGCCGCAGCATCTGCGGAACCACCCCCTATGCCCGAAGACGGAGGAAGGTGTTTGTCCAGTGTCAACGCCATTGGAAAGCCGCAAGCCTTCGCCGCTTTCACAACTAAATTGCTATCACCCGTGGGCACGCCCAGCGCGAACGGTCCGGTGACCGCGAGGCTTGTCTCATTTGAAGCTTCCGCCACGATCTGATCGCCAACATCAACAAATGCAACCAGACTATCAAGCATGTGATACCCATCACTGCGCTGTCCGGTCACATGCAGTGACAGGTTAATTTTGGCAGGCGCAAAGACTTCAACCATCGCTGGGCGTCCGAGTTGGTTCGAGCCCTTCTTCGATCAAAACACGATCCAACCCGATGGACAATTTGAGGCGAATGCGCTCCGCATCCTTTTCAACAGGATCAAACGACAAAGCGCGGTTCCACTGAAAGCGCGCCTCGCGTGTGCGCCCTACGGCCCAGTAAACGTCACCCAAGTGGTCGTTCAGAATGGGATCGACAGGCAAAAGCGCTGTGGCTTTTTCCATTGGGGCCACGGCACCCTCATAGTCACGCAGACGGAAAAGCCCCCAAGCCAAACTATCGGTAATATAGCCGTCGTTGGGGCGCGCAGCGACAGCAGCGCGGATCATGTCCATGGCCTCATCAAGGTTCTCGTTCATCTCAAGAAATGAGTACCCCATGTAATTCAAAACCTGCGGCTGGCCGGGTTGCAATTCGAGCGCATAACGAAAATCTGCTTCAGCTTTAGCCCATTGATCATTGCGTTCATAGGCGATGGCCCGCGTGAAAAACAACGGCCACTCGGCGGCCGTAAACTCGGAGAACTTCGACAGCGCGGTTGAATAGGCCTCAATAGCCTCAACATACATTTCTTCTCGCCGCATCGCATCGCCAAGCGCTGTATAAATCTCAGGCATATCGCTATGGGTTTTGGATAAGGCGCGCAAAACCTCAAGCTCAGCGTCCGATTTTCCCTCTGCACGCAACGCGGCAGCACGGCCCAGCTCACCCATGTAGAAGGTGGGCGAGGCAGGATCGATGGTGCCATAAACCTGCGAGGCCAGATCATAATGCTGCAGGCGCTCCAGAAGACTTGCAACTTTGAGCGCGTAATCAGGTTTTTCAGGTCGCAGTTTCAATGCGACGCGGGCATACAAAAGCGTGTAGCCATCATCAAACTCGCCGTTCACTGCGTCTGCGACTGAACTAAAGACTTCAGCAATTCCATCTTGGGCATTGGTCACGATATCAAAGGGTACACTTTCACCAGTCGACAATTGCCCATCGAGCGCAAGAACTTGTGGATCTCGGGTGGCACCAAACGCGTCACGAAGCAACGCGCGCGCCTCATCGTTACGCTCCAGCTGACTTAGCATTTGCGCGCGAGCGAAAACAACGCCACCGGTTTGCGGCATCGATAGATCGGACAAAAGCGCCAAACCGCCCTCAAAGTCGCCAACCAAAGCTAAGGCCAAAGCATGACTATAGGGCCCAAACACTTGGAAACCTTCATCACCCTTTGAGAAGGTCTCAAACAGCTCCAGTGCCTCACTCATTTCACCTTTGCCGACATGGGCCCAGGCGCGGCTCAACCCATCAACAATAGACGAAACGCCCTCACCCGCATCAATGATTGTCAACAGCCCGTCCCAGTCACCAGCTTCAACATAGCGGGGAAACAAAATCATCGCTGCGGTTTGACTGCTAGGGTCAATGTCTTTGAGCATCGTCGCATAGCCAAAGGCATCCTCAAATGCGCCGACCGACATTTTTGCCGCGATCAAGGTTTCCAACAAGTCTGGATTGCGCGGATCAGAGACAAGTGATTGCGTCGCGTAAAAAGCTTGTTCTTGATAATCACGCTTCATCACAGCCTGTCGCGCCGCTAAGTAAGACCCCGCATCAGCGAACGCCGCCGTGGTTGAGGATAGAGTCAGACCGATGGACAGGCCCATGGCGGCAAGTTTTAAAATCGCGAACTGTTTCACACGCGTCTCCCTTTGTGCTGACAAGAACCTAGCGCGCACATTCGGGGGCTGCAATGGATTGGGGGCCCGTAAAGGCCCCCAAAACTGTCCGTAACAATCACGCTCGCGGCAAAGCGCCTACATATTAGGGTAATTCGGCCCATCACCGCCCTGCGGAACAGTCCATGTGATATTTTGGCTCGCTTCCTTGATGTCACATGTTTTGCAATGCACACAGTTTTGGAAGTTCACAACGAACTTAGGCTCTTGACCCTCTTCGGTCAGATATTCGTAAACACCTGCTGGGCAGTAGCGCGCAGCAGGACCACCGAAGACATTATAATCCGTTGAAATGGCGACAGCCGGATCCGCCAGCTGCAGATGACTTGGCTGGCTTTCCTCATGGTTGGTCGCCGCAAAAGACACGTTCGTCAAACGATCAAAGGACAACACGCCATCCGGTTTAGGATAATCAATCATCGGGTAATCGCTGGCTTTGCCCGTGCTGGCCGCATCGGTCTTGCCGTGTTTGACCGTACCAAACAAAGAGGTCCCAAGGATCGTGTTGCACCACATGTCAAAGCCACCAAGCGCCAAAGACGGGAACAATCCCAATTTGGACCAAAGCGGCTTAACATTGCGGACTTTTTTCAAATCTTTGCCAACAGCCCCGGTGCGCAGTTCAGTTTCATATGCCTCAAGCGTATCACCTGAGCGACCGTCTTTGATGGCTGATACAACAGCCTCGGCAGCCGCCTTGCCAGACAACATCGCGTTATGATTGCCCTTGATGCGTGGCACATTCACCAGACCGACCGAACAGCCTAGCAATGCCCCACCAGGGAACGCCCCCTTTGGCATCGACTGATAGCCGCCCTCGGAAATCGCACGCGCGCCGTAAGCTACGCGTTTGCCGCCCTTGAGCAGCTCTGCGATCATCGGGTGATGTTTGAACTGTTGGAATTCCATATAAGGAAACAGGTTCGGGTTCTTATAGTTCAGGTGAACCACAAAACCGATGAATACTTGATTGTTTTCAGCGTGATACAAAAAAGCTCCGCCGCCAGCTTTGCCACCCAAAGGCCAGCCCATTGTGTGGGTCACTGTGCCTTCTTTGTGCTTAGCAGGGTCGATTTCCCAAATTTCTTTCATGCCAAGGCCGTGCTTTTGCACATCGCGCCCAGCAGACAGGTCGTATTTCGCGATGACCTCTTTGGACAAAGACCCACGCACACCTTCGGACAGCAAAACATATTTGCCATGCAATTCCATGCCGGGCTCTGAGTCAGGGCCAAGCGTGCCGTCAGCCTCTAGACCAAACACACCTGCGACCACACCTTTGACTTCGCCGTTATCACCATAAATGAGCTCGGAACAGGACATGCCAGGGAAGATTTCGACGCCCAATTCTTCGGCTTGCTCAGCCATCCAGCGACAGACATTGCCCATAGACACGATGTAGTTGCCATGGTTGTTCATCAAAGGCGGCATAGGGAAATTGGGGATACGGATTTGACCCGCAGCGCCGAGCATATAAAAATTATCGGTTTTCACAGGGGTCTTCAGCGGCGCGCCTTTGGCTTTCCAATCAGGGATCAGAGCGTCCAGACCACTTGGGTCGAGCACGGCGCCTGACAAGATATGCGCGCCCACTTCTGAACCTTTTTCCAAAACAACAACGTTTAGGTCAGCATCGAGCTGCTTCAATCGAATCGCGGCGGACAGGCCCGCAGGTCCCGCACCAACGATAACGACGTCATATTCCATCGCCTCGCGCTCAATATTTGACATAAAATTGCTCCCTCGGCCAGTCATTCACTTGGCCTTCCTACCCTTTAAAAGTGGGCGTGGTCAATTTCTGGAAAGCCTTTTTGTAACGGATCTGCAATTATTTTTTGATCACCTGCCGCAAAGCAGCATAAAGCATCAAAACGCAAACAATAGAAGCGTAACCGTCTACTGCATAATGCCAGCCTGTGTAGACCGATAAAAACAAAATTGTCACGGCAAAGCCAATGGCAACAGGCGCAAAAAACCAACTGCGTTCGGTCATGTAAACGGCCCAAACCGTAGCCACAGCGACATGCATGGACGGAAACGCTGAAATCGCCGCACCACCGGTTTGCATGCCGTCATCCCTTGTCAAACCCTCCCAAAGCCGCGTTTGCAAAGCGTCAACAGAGGTGCCGGGGAAGGTAAGATCTTTGAGCGATGCAATCATCGGCGCAAAGGTGTCACCACCGTAGTAACGATCAAAGTAAATCGGCCCAAGGGACGAAAACACAGTGGCCAAGACATTACCAATCACAATCCAAGCCAAGGCATACAACGCCAAAAACCGTGCCTTGCGGATCGAGTCCTGGTCACTCAACGCCAAAAATGCTGGAAATGAGAACGCAAACGCGCCCCAAAAACCAGAATACGTCCGCACCGCGCCATCCGTATCAATGTAGACGCTCAATCGATGCGACAATTCCCACGGTGCCACACCACCATGTAATGCAAAATCAAACTGCGCAAACATTCCGTCTGCCCAATAGGGGACCAGAACGGGAATGATTCCTTTCATCAAGGTATAGCCACACACAAGCGCGATGGTGGCGACAAAACCATAAAGTGCCTCGGATATACGCGCGGGGTGACCTACGACGTAATAGATCAAAATGGGCGACAACCACAAAACCCACGGACCAGCGCCCATATATTTAATCAAGTCAGTGGCCAAGAAACCGATTTTGGTCAAATGCCCAAAGGAAAATCCGTAAAGCACTACGGTCGTAACGATGGCAAAGACAAGATAAAGGATGGAAAATCTTGCAAAAACAGTCATTTGGCCTTGGCTCGCTCAAGATTGTTTACGTTTACCTGAAGTATTGTTCGCGAATACGGCACAATTATGGAAATCAACACGGATTTTTTCAGCCACATTCTCTCGGTGGCAGTCTCTGCTCTTGCAATCTGACCGGGTTCGGGGTCTGGTGTTTGAACAAAATCAACAATCGGACGCGCAACATTTTGTGGCGTGACCTCTTTTCGTACGAATGAGTGCTATGGAAAAAATTCTAATGACCCGCGCCGGCCACGCCGCGCTGAGTGCTGAGCTCAAAAACCTCACATCAGTTGAACGCCCTGCAATCATTCAAGCGATTTCAGAAGCGCGCGAGCATGGCGATTTATCGGAAAACGCTGAATATCACTCAGCACGTGAAAAACACAGCTTCATTGAGGGGCGCGTAAAAGAGCTCGAAGGCATTCTGTCTTTGTCTCAAATAATCGATCCCAAAAGCCTGTCAGGCTCGGTGAAGTTTTCCGCGACGGTCACAATCGTTGACGAAGATACAGACGAAGAGAAAACCTATCAAATCGTCGGCGAACACGAGGCAGATATTGAAAACGGCTTGCTGAACATAAAGTCACCAATTGCACGTGCATTGATCGCCAAAGAAGAAGGCGATAGCGTCGAAGTCCGCACGCCAGGCGGCATGAAAAGCTACGAAATTCTCAAAGTTGAATACATCTAGTCTTTAACTGACTGTCTGCTTAAAATATTTCGCTGGGAGGCCAATTTGGCTCATGACGGCAAACAATCCATCGAACTTGGCGTGTACACACGCCCAGAAGATAATGCGCGGATCACTTTGACTGAAATTGTTGCTGGCGCTTTGTCGATCATTTGGCTGGCGATGACGACTGGTTTTTTTATCATTGTTGATGGCGGCGAAAATGCAACCAATTTCGACAGCATTCGCTTTGTGATGATGCTGATCGCAATTTTCATGCCGATTGCAATGTTTTGGGTCGGTGCCCTAGCCATACGCGCATCGCAGACGATGCGCGAAGAAAGTAGACGCCTTCAGGCCGCGATTTCCGCGATGCGTCAAAGCTATCTGTCTGGCCAAGGCACCGGCGCGTCGGCGTCAGTCGAAAAAAAGCTTGAAGAAATTGTAGCCGCGCAGCGCAAGACTCAGACGACACTGGCAACCTTCACGTCGATCCGCCCACAAGAGACCTCGCCAGAAGACAAGCTTGCGATTGCATCGCCGGTGCTGTCCGAAGACCAAGCCTCTTTGGCGCTAGGCACGCCGTCAGAAAACCTTGCGCCGCCCCTGTCCGTTGCCGACTTCATCCGTGCGATGAATTTCCCTGAGACAGCCGAAGACAAAGAAGGTTTTCGCGCCCTACGCCGCGCGTTGACTGATCGAAAAGTCAGCCAGCTGATTCATGCCGCACAAGATATTTTGACCCTGCTCAGTCAGGACGGCATTTACATGGACGATCTGCGTCCAGACCGCGCCAAACCTGAAATTTGGCGCCACTTCGCCAAAGGAGAACGTGGTCGCGTTGTGGCGCCTTTGGGCGGCGTGCGTGATCGATCCAGCTTGGCGCTGGCCTCTGGACGGATGAAGCAGGACGCGATTTTCCGCGATGCAGTCCATCATTTCTTACGCAAATTCGACAAGACCTTCGCTGAATTCGAAGCCACGGCAACCGACGAAGACATCGCGGCCCTGTCTGATTCACGCACAGCGCGCGCCTTTATGCTGCTGGGGCGAGTCACGGGCACCTTTGACTAACCCGACGCCCGCTGAAAATAGATACCCCCGACGCCGTTCATGCGATTAGGCGCGACATCGACCAGATAGATTTTTGAAAGCAAAACCATGCAGCACCCCCGCCACCGCAGACCATTTGTTAAGGGCGCTTTAGGCAGCCTGCCATTTTTCATCGTCGTTATTCCATTTGGTGTTTTGTTTGGCGTTATCGCCACCGAAGCAGGCATGAACTTGGCGCAGATCATGGGATTTTCCGTTCTAGTGATTGCAGGCGCATCACAACTGACGGCGTTACAACTTTTGACGGATCACGCCCCTACTTTGATCGTTATCGTCACCGCGCTGGCAGTCAATCTGCGTATGGCAATGTATTCGGCATCTCTCGCCCCGCACCTTGGAGCAGCCCCCTTGTGGAAACGCGCTTTTGCGGCATATGTCCTGTTCGACCAACCCTATGCTCTGTCAACGATCGAATTTGAAAAGCACCCTGATCGCAGCACAGCTGACAAGCTCAGCTATTTCCTTGGGGCCGGCGTACCGTTGGGCATTACTTGGTACATCGCAACGTTTTTCGGTGCTGTGCTGGGGGAAAAAATTCCATCTGATATCGGCGTTGATTTTGCCGTTCCGATCACCTTTTTGGCCGTCGTGGCACCTATGCTAAAGTCCTTGGCGCATGTCGCCGCAGCTATGACATCTGTCACCTTAGTACTTACGCTCAGCTTTATGCCCTACGGCACTGGCCTTTTGGCAGCAGCAGTTGTGGCGCTTGCGGTGGGTGCACTGGTTGAAACATGGACTGAAACACAAGGAAAAGCCCGATGATTGAGGCCAGCAACACACAAATTTGGATCATCATCATTGCAATGGGAATCGGAACCTACGTGATCCGCTTTTCATTCTTAGGATTGATCGGAAATAGAGATCTTCCAGGCTGGCTTTTAAAAATGCTCAGATTCACACCTGTGGCCGTTTTACCTGGGGTGGTTGCCCCGATGTTAATCGGCAGCACTGCCGCGCATTCGTCAGACCCACTTAGACTGTCAGCGGCTATGGTCACGCTTGTTGTGGGTCTGCTAACCCGCAATGTGCTATACGCTATCGTTGCGGGCCTAAGCGTCTTTTTCGGACTGGGTGCGCTTATCGGCTGATCAGTTTAGCAACAAGTGGGGGGCTTCCACCGAGTTACCATTTTGCGCCGGCGAATCGTCCGAATGGAGTTCGTAAGTGGCACCGGGCAAGTCGGCAAACCATGTCATCACCTTTTTAGGGAACATGGTTTGTGGAGCATCCTCGAACCCAGGCAAACCAGCCAAAATGTCTGTGATGCTGTCCGCGCATTGCGCCTTAGCCACAGCTCCATATGCTTGGATGCGTGCCAAGGCAAGCTCGGCAACCTCAGGACTGACCAAAACCGTTTGCTCAATCACATCGTAGGTTACGCGAGCATGGTAATCTATGTAGAACGCCACTGCTGCATCCGACATACCAAAAATCACATCGTTGCGTTCTGGTAAATGCGGGTGGTTGAATGTGCCTGCTGGATCAAAGATCGCGCGTTGAGACGGCGCGTTGACCATCAGGCCGGAATGGGCGCCTACACCGGATTTGGCGCCCACAACAGTGAATAGCGTGATCGCAGCGGGCCCATCGTCACGATAGACCGACCGAGAAACCTCCGTGTCAGGTGCCCAAACGGGTTCAGCTGCGCCACATGCCGTCAGAAATGCTGCCGCTAAAAGAAGCATTCCAAGTCGCAGACCGCGCAGCGCTCCACCTTCCACAAGATTGGCCACGCTTATGTTCTGAAGATCGCGAGGAAAACCAACACGAGAATCGAGAAAACGGCGACGCGTGTCGACCATTTGATGAAGCCTTCAAAAGACTGTTCTTGAACGGAAATATCCATTTCGCCATGTTTATGTTCGGACATGTGCTTTGATCCTTATCGCTATTTTTGGATTGAATTAAAGGAATTGCGCGCCTGTGTCACCTGCTCTTCGCATCCCGTGTGAACTTATGTCTCACTGTTGCTTTCCAGATCATCGACCAAACGAAAGCCAATACGCATCGCGGCGACTTCTGGCTTTGACTTTGGCAAAGCGCGCAGCATGACGTTGAGCTGAGTCACATGTTGCACAAGCTGGGTTTTGGTACCAGCCTCATCAGAGCCATAAAATGTAACGAGATCCGGATCGAAAAAGCCCATACCCTCAATGCGCAGCGCGCCAGTGCTTGACCCTGTGTACCCCATCGCAATCTCGTGTTCGCCATCGAGCTGCTCTTCGAAGTTTTTGATGTACAAAATCAGGCGTTCATAGGCCCATTCTGCGGGACTTTTTTGATCGACAGGCTTACGGGACAAGGCCGCAGGAAGTGGCTTTTGCTCAGGCGATTGCGGCGCATCAGGATCACTGTGAACAACTCGCGCACGCGGCATCGCTGCAGCTTCAGCGGCCTCGGCTGACGTCTGGATTTGGTCTGTATCGTTCATGTTAGATCCTTGCGTTGCCATGCAGATGCACCATCGTCGCGCAAACTGCGCGTTACAAGGCCATTGTGATACAAATGCACGCAATGCGCCATGGCTTCAACCATCGCCAATCCGTATTCCCCGCCTTTGATCTCGCGCTTAAACAAAGGCACGAAGCAATCGCAAGCGGCATGTGGCGTGTCCAAAAACGCAAGCAATCGGTCCAGCGCAGTATGGTGATTGGCAATCAGCTGGGCCAGACGCGCAGGCAGTCCTGTATAAGGCAATTTATGCCCTGTCAGCACAAGCTGACTTTCCAGCGCATGGCCTTGAAACGCAGCACAAGAGCGCATCCAGTCGCCCACAGGATCGGCGAAAGGTTCCGTTGCCGTAACGCCCAAATTCGGTGAAATCGACCCCAACAACTGGTCACCACCCAAAACAAGCGCCTGGTCCCGCGACCAAAACGTCGCGTGTTCCGGCGCATGACCATCGCCACAGCGCACATCCCAAATACGCCCGCCAATCGTGATCTCGTCACCCTCTTTGATCCGCGTATAGCCCAAAGGCAGAGGCCCAACGACATCAGCGGTATTGAACGGGCGCTCTGACAATCGTTTTGACAACATATCTGAGGCCATACCGCAAGATCGCCAAAAGGAAATCATTTCTGGCGTTGGCGCGTCTTGCACATCAAGTTGCAACATCCGCGCCATCAAATAAGCCGTGCGCGTCATCACAAGCTCTGCGCCGTGTTCAACCACAAACCACCCCGCCAGCCCAACATGATCCAAATGGTGATGCGTGACGATCAAACGTGTGACAGGTTTTGCCTTCAATGGCCCAGATAGAAGCTGGGTCCAAAGGCGGCGTGACAGCTTGGTGTCAACACCTGTGTCAACGACGGTCCAACCATCACCGTCGTCCAGAATGTAAACGTTCACATGGTTCAATGCGATCGGCAAAGGCATTCGCGCCCAAAAGACGCCCTGCGCCACCTCGAGCACTTCGCCTTGTTTTGGAGCCTCAAATGGCATGCGCATAGGGTCTGTCATTCAGCGCTAAGCTCTTCCATGGACAAGGCATAAAGGTCCGACGCACCAAGACGCGCTTGTGCCAGCAAAGCGCTATGCTCGGGCAAGAGCCGGCGAATATAGAATGTCGCCAATTTGGTGCGTTTCCCTTTGCCAGTTTCTGCTATGGCTGCTTTTAGATGATAGTGCCCGCCCAAGACGCGCGCAAAGGCTCGCAAAAACGGAACAGCGCCAGCAAACCGATCATTCAACGGCAAGGTAATCATGGCCTCGACACCTTCGCGTAACGTTTCCGCAGCACTCCAAACCTCTTTGGCCAAGTCAGGCATCTGTGCCCTTGCCGCCTCGGCAAAGCCTTCGATTTCGTCCAAAATGGCAAAGGCCGCGTCGCCACCATCGCCCAGTTTTCTTGACACCAGATCCATTGCCTGAATACCGTTTGTCCCCTCGTAGATCGACGTGATCCGCGCATCGCGCGCATATTGCGCAGCGCCTGTTTCCTCAATGTAGCCCATGCCGCCATGAACCTGCACACCCATCTGCGCCACTTCATGCCCGATGTCTGTGCCAAAGGCCTTGGCGATAGGGATCAAAAAGGCGCCCTTGACTGCTTGATCAGCATCCTCGTGTCCCAGATCAATCGCCATGCCACAAGACAGCGCAATCGTGCGCGCGACAAAGGTCTCGGCGCGCATTGTTGCCAACATACGGCGCACATCTGCATGGTCACAAATAGATCCACTCTCGCCCGCCAAAGGCATGCCTTGCACGCGGTCTTGTGCATAGGCCATAGCGCGTTGCGTTGCAGCTTCGGCCACGCCAACGCCTTGGGCAGCGACGCCCAAACGCGCATTATTCATCATTGTGAACATGCATTTGATACCTTCATGCGCGCGCCCGATCAGCCAACCCGTGGCCCCACTATAGTCCATCACACAGGTCGGTGACCCGTGGATGCCAAGCTTGTGCTCAAGACTGACAACGCTAAGCGCATTCGCCGCGCCGAGACTCCCGTCCGAATTGGGGATAATTTTGGGCACCATAAACAGAGAAATGCCTTTCGTGCCCTCAACCCCATCCGGCAGTCGCGCGAGCACCAAATGGCAAATGTTTTCAGCGAAATCACTGTCGCCCCATGTGATGAAAATCTTTTGTCCTGTGATGGAATAGGTTCCATCACCATTGTGTGTCGCTTTGGTCCGCAGCGCACCAACGTCAGATCCCGCCCCAGATTCCGTCAGGTTCATCGTACCGCACCACGATCCGTCTATCAATTTGGGCAAATAAAGCGATTTAATCTCGTCGCTGGCGTGATGTTCAAGCGCCTCAATCTGACCTTGCGACATCAGCGGATTGAGAGACAGCGACAGACAAGCACCCGACATCATATCATTCACGGCCGTCGCGATAGACAACGGCAGTCCCATTCCACCGTTCTCAGGCGCGGCCAACATGCCGATCCAGCCGCCTTCGGCAAGTGCCGCAAATCCGTCAGCAAACCCAGGCGAGGTTTTCACACAGCCGTCTTTCAAAAGTGCACCCTGTTGGTCGCCACAACGATCCAGTGGCGCGATCACGTCACTGGCAAGCTTTGCAGCCTCGGCCAAGATCGCCGCAACAACTTCTGAATCAACATCAGCAAAGCGTTTCACAAGCGACAGACGGCCAAAATCAACGACCTTATCCAGAATGAACTGAAACTCATCTGCAGGCGCGCGATATGGCATGGACATCTCCTTGGCGAACCGTAATTGGTCAAACGGCAAATTTTAGATTTAAAGACGGTGTGAATGTACTTTGGAACTAAGTGTACTCAACCTTGCGGCTCCGACCAGTCTGAACGCTGCGTCATGACGCTTAGGCGCGCCCAGATTTAGCAGACAACACGGCAGCACTGACACCCAAGGTCTCTAAAGCAGCTGCCCATTTTTGAGCACCATCCAAATCAAAAACGATGCGACTGTTCGCATCACACGTCAGCCAAGCGTTCTGCGCGATTTCCGCATCAAGTTGCCCTGGCGACCAGCCAGCGTAGCCCAAACACAAAAGACGCTGAGTTGGGCCTTTGCCTTCGGCGATGTCGCGCAAAATATCCTTTGAAGCGGTCATGGAAAACGTATCATTAACCGGCAAAGACGCATCGCCCTCGTTGTAATCCGCACTGTGCAGCACAAAGCCCCGCGCCATTTCCACTGGACCGCCGTAACACACATCCAAAGCCTCCATGGTATCGATGGGCGTAACTTCCAGCTGTTCAAAAACATCTGCGGCAGAAATCCGTGCCAAAGCTTTATTGATGACCAAGCCCATCGAGCCTTCATCAGAATGCGCGCACAAATAGACCAAGCCCCCTTCAAAACGGCTGTCTTGCAATCCTGGCATCGCGATCAAAAGCTTGCCGGTGAGGTCATTAGAAGTTGTTTGAGCCATGAGATCAACTCACCCGATATGGCCCCTAAGCGCAAGAGCCTGGCTATGGAAAAGGGACGATTTGTCCAACCCACAGGCGTCTCTCTCAAATGTGAGTTTCCCGTTAGCACCTTCAACGCTATACCATCCTCATGAAACTCAGATCCGCCACCTGTCTATTCGCCCTTTCGTTTGTCACCAGCCTAGGCATGTCCGGCCTTTCGGCTGCGGCCGATAACCCTATTGGAACGATGGCTGAAGTGGCCCTTTTACCGGGGTGGAGCATGAGCAACGGTCACTATATGGCTGCCCTGCACGTCAAATTGGCCCCAGGCTGGCATACCTATTGGCGCGCGCCAGGTGCTGCTGGCATTCCGCCGCAATTTGAGTGGTCCGGATCGAAAAATATCGAAAGCGCGCGCTTTCATTGGCCTATTCCAGATATCTACGAACAGAACGATATGCGTTTTTTAGGGTATGAAAACGAGCTCATCCTCCCCATAGAGTTCACACCTTCAAACGCGGGTCGCCTAATCATTAACGGTGAGATCATGATGGGTGTCTGCGAAGATGTCTGCATGCCTTATACTGCGACGTTCCAAGGCGCATTCGAACTGGGCGATCCGGCAACGAACACGTCCAAAATTGAAGCCTCGTTGAAACATCAACCCAAACATTTGTCGGGTGTACGTTGCGCCGCTGCCGCGATTGACGACGGGATGAAGATCATCACCACACTTCAAGCGCCCAATTTAGGTGATTTGGAAATGGCCGTGGTTGAGCATCCAGACCCAAACGTTTGGGTTTCGGAATCAATGCACACACGGACGGGGCGCACTGTTACAATTGAAAGCGAAATGGTGCCACCTGAGGCTGCACCATTCTTCGTGGATCGCTCGCAATTGCGCATCACTCTCATCGGCGCAGGCGGCAAAGCCTATGAAGCACAGGGCTGTACGGGCTCTTAATTCGCTTTAACAGCACGGTGGCGTATGAAGGTAACAAGTGCCGACACGACATAGATCACCACCAAGCCCACAATAATCCCTACCAAAAACACAGCTATAGCTGACATCATGTTGCCTTCGCCGCCCAAGATCAGCGGCATAGCACCTGTTAGGGCGACATGCCCAAGGGTGGCTGCGAACCACGCAATGACACCAACGACGGCAAGACCCAGCACAGCAGAGACATGCCCGAACCGTTTTGGTTTTTGCACAGCGCGACGTAGGCTTACGATATAGCGCGCGACATCGACTTGCATCGACAAAATTGCAGGCACCATCAGCAACACGATCACCATGCCGAACCCAAGCCCGTAAACCAAAGTGATCACCGTCGGCTTTAAAAATTGTGCATCAGCGGAACGTTCAAACAACAAAGGCGCGAGGCCCAAAACGGTGGTGAGCGTCGTCAACATCACAGGTCGCAGACGGTCAGTGGTGGCATCGACGATGGCGGGAAATATCCCGCGCTCTTCGGCATATTCATCAATGGTCGTGACCAAAACGATGGAATCATTGATGATAATCCCCGTCATCCCGATCAGCCCCACGACAGAGAACATCGACAGCGGAACATCCCAGTAAGCGTGGCCATAAATCGCACCAATAAGCCCAAAGGGGATGACTGCCATCACCACGATGGGTCGTGTCCAGCTTGAGAAAATCCAAGCGAGCGTCAAATAGATCCCCATAAGCGCTGCCGAAAATCCAAATATCGCGTCTGACAAAAAGCGATTTTCTTGCTCTGAAAGACCTGAGACGCGTTCCGTTACACCAAAATCTTCAGAAATTTGCGGCAGAATGTCTTCGGTCAGCGCGGTTTGAATTTCAACAGCGCGTGCAGGATCATCTTCGTTCAAATCACCCGTCACAGACACCAACCGCAATCCGTTTTCACGGCGTACGGTTGAAAAGCCTGACTGGCGCGAGACTGAGACGATGTCAGACAGCGGCACATATTGACCTGAGGTCGTGCGCATCTGCGTATTGTTTAAAAAATCTGCCTTTAACTCGGTTTCAGGCAATTGCACGTTCACCGTGGCAGTGCGCGCACCATCAGGGAAAGTCGCGGCTTCAATTCCGCCCAATCGATCTGACAGAACCCGCCCCAAGGGTTCGATGCTAAATCCTAACGCTTCGCCCTGCGCCGTGAGTTCCAAAATCAACTCTTCTTTATCATATGACAGTGAATCTTCCAGCGCGGACACCTCTGGGTATTGCGCCAACTTGGTTTTAAGCGCTTCGGCCGCAGCTTTTAACGTTGCCGAATCTGCGCCAAACAACTGAATGTCAATTGCGTCGCCACCAGGGCCAAATCGCCCTCCTCGGAACGACACGGTTTCCGCTAAGGGGTGATTAACAACGGCTTCTTGCAAGTCCGCGACGAAAGCACGTGAGGAATAAGGGCGCAAATCTGCATCAATCAACTCAATCGAAATACCGCCAAGCTGATAGCTTTCTTTGGTATCCGTGCCCGCAAGGCCGCGCCCAGCACCAGCTCCGATTTGTGCTACAACATAAGCAACTGGATTGGTGCCGTACTCGTCAGCGTAATCCTGCCCTATCTGATCAACAGCGCGCTGCAATTCTTGCATCATTGCGATAGAGTCTTCGCGCTTGGCACCAGGTGCCATAGCAAAATTGCCCGAAATCACGGCCTGTTCAGGTGAGTTGAAAAACCGCCACGGCACCTCACCTGACACAAGCAAAGACATCTGCCATGACAGCAAAAACATCGCCGCTGCGACGACCGGATAGCGTAGCTTGATGACCAAGACCATCACTGGGCGAAACAGTACATCACGCACGAGACGGAAGCCTTTGTTGACCTGACGCGATGGCCAGTCGTACCAATGATCTTTGACGGTGGAGGCAATCGAGTGGCTCAGGTGATTTGGCAAAATCAAAAAGCACTCAGCCAATGATGCAATCAAAACAACAATCACAGTGAACGGGATATCGGCGATCAGATTACCAAAACGACCTGAAATCGCTGTCAGCCCGAAAAACGCGATGATTGTTGTAATCGTTGACGAAAACACTGGAGCAAACATACGGCGCGCAGCATTTTCAGCAGCTTCAATAGGCCCTTCGCCAAGCTTTCGCACACGAAAATCAGCGTGCTCACCCACGACAATGGCATCATCCACAACGATCCCCAAGGTGATGATCAGCGCAAAAAGCGAAATCATGTTAAACGTCAAACCAGCCACATACATCAACGCAATCGCCGAGAGCATCGCCACAGGAATGCCCGCCGCGACCATCAAGGCGGTACGCGCATTGAGAAACAAAAACAGCAAAAGGGCGACAAGTCCGAGTCCCATCAAGCCATTGGTAATTAGCAAATCTAGACGCGCTTTGATGGCTTCAGCACGAGTGCGAAACAGATCAAGTGTCACACCCCGTGGCAGCGTCAATTCCATACTATCAGTCACATCTTGGACGATGCCTTGGATTTCGATCGCGTCGCCAAGATCGGATC
Organism: Pacificibacter sp. AS14; assembly: GCF_038899935.1. Classification (NCBI taxonomy): domain Bacteria; kingdom Pseudomonadati; phylum Pseudomonadota; class Alphaproteobacteria; order Rhodobacterales; family Roseobacteraceae; genus Pacificibacter; species Pacificibacter sp. AS14. The sequence goes on along the minus strand of NZ_JBBMQI010000006.1, from coordinate 104,917 downwards.
GGTTGACCTGTACCGACACAGCCGCATTGTCACCTACATAAAAAGCACGATCCCGATCAATGTCCTCAACGCGAATGTCAGCAACATCCCCGATGGTCAGTTTTGAGCCGTCCTCATTGGTGCGCAAGACAATGCCCGCAATCTGAGACGCTGACCGTTTGGCCACACCTGCACGCACACGCGCAGCACCGCCGCCGACATCGCCCGCGGGATTTGCGTCGGCTTCTGCACCAATGGCAGCCGCAATGTCAGACATCGAAACGTCGTACTGAATAAGGTTGATTGTCGACACTTCAACGATTGTCTCAGGCGCCGCGACACCTGTGATAGATGTCCGTGTCACACCTTCACTGAACAAGCGAATGACCAATTCATCAGCAAACCGTGCCAATTGGTCGATTCCAACTGGCCCCGTGAGAATCACCTCGGTGACGCGATCAGACCAACCGCCCCAGCGCACGGTCGGGTCATCTGCGCCCTCTGGCAGATTGGACACCGTATCAATCGCCGCCTTGATGTCATCCGCGCCACGCTGAATGTCCCACCCGGGTTCGAATTCCAGCCGGATAGTCCCACGCCCTTCGGATGATGTGGCAGAACTTTCCGTGACACCTTCGACCGCCAGCAGTGTAGGCTCTAAAACCTGCACCACTGCCGCATCGACATCTTCCGCGCCAGCGCCACTCCAACTGACCGACACCGAAACCGTGTCCACGACCACATCAGGGAAAAACTGCGCGCGCATGTTTGGCAAAGCCACAAGGCCTGCGCCCAACATCAACACCAACAAAAGGTTCGCGATCGTTGCGTGTCGCGTAAAATACGACAAAATACCCGATGGATTAGATGTATAAGAATTGGATTGAGACGTCTCGCTGTGTTTTGACATGATCAACCTCCCATCCGACCTTCAAGCCGCGTCACCAGCGACGCAGGCACCTCATTTGCTTTCAACTGTTCGGCCATTCGCGCGCGTACATCTGCGGGCATACGTTTGTTGCTTTCAACAAAGGCCAGCAGTTTCGCACGTCGATCATCCGTCAACGCGATAGTGTCGGTGTCTGCTTCAGCCTCAGGAGCTACGGCATTTGGACTTGCGCCAACACCTTCTTGCGTCTCAGAACCAATCACTTTGACCCGAATACCGGCCCCAAGCAAAGGCGAGCGCTCTGACACGATTTGACGTCCAGCAATGGCACGGGCGTCCACGATCACATTGTCACCTTGGCGGCGCAAAATTGGTGCGGATACCACCTCAAGACGACTGTCAGGCGTGAGTGCAAGAACGGTGTTGGCGGCATCTACTGCCGCAGAGGGAATCAGCGCCACATCTACAAGTGCAGGTTCCTCAATGCGCACGGTTACAAAATCGCCGGGGCGCAGACCCAAGGATGTTTCCAAACTTGCGAAGAGTTGACGGCCCGTTTGCCCTGTGCCAACAGCCGCACTTTCGCGTGAAATGTTACCTATTGCGGTCAAATCCAAATCCGCCATGCTCAAAGACGCAACAATTGGCAGATTGGACAGTAAGCCACTTTGCGCAGTGAGATTGGCATATTGTTGCGTTGAAACGCGAAAGGCGATTTCCAGATCGTTGGGATCAATCAGCGCGCCGATTTGTTCGTTGTCATTCAAGATCGCACCAAGAGCCACCGAAACACCCGACAACGTTCCATCAAAAGCGGCAATCACCTGCGTGTTCTCAAGCCCGCGCTCGGCTTCGGCCACGTTTATCTGAGCGCGCAGCACACCGTTTTTGCTTTGATCAACACGCGCGACTGCTGCGGCCAAAGATTGGCGTTTGGACAAAACGGACTGGCGTGCGGAGGCCTCAGACAAAGCGACTGTCTCCACCGAAGATTCTGTACCAACACCGCGGTCAGCCAAATTACGTTGCCGCGCCAGTGCCGCCACACGCAAATCTAACTGGCCCCGTGCGGCAGCCAAATCATCCTCGGCTATGTCAAGTCCACGTTCGGCGTCGTTTAACTCGGCTTCTGCTTCTTGAAAATCGGCCTGAGCCACACGCAAAGTTGACTCCGCATCTGTCGGGTCGACCCGCAGCAAAACATCGCCCGCTTTAACCGACCCACCCTCTTGAAAGGCTTCGGCCAGCTCAATAATTTCACCACCTTGAGGCGCCCGCAGTTCTAGCGTTCTGCGGGCCAGCACTTCGCCGAATGTCGACAAAATCGGTTTGATCTGGGTTGGTTCAACCAGCACTGCATTGACTGCGAATTGCCGTTCTCTGGCCGGCGGGCGAAATCCGTCTTGCGCGGCTTTTTCCTTAATCGATGCGTACATATTGTATCCCGCACCGAAAAGCAGAGCTGCGCATACAGAAACGAGGAACAATCCAAACAAGGAACGGCGAAGAAATTTCATGAGGCAGCCTTACATATTGTCGTCTTATATAAATCTAGAACGCGCGTCAGCATACTCCACAGTCACCATTCCACGCAAAGCGTCAAACATTCCCTGCCAAATTTCCTCTGAAACTAAGATCATTTCGTCGTGACCTATTTTCGGCGCATATGCTCATCGAGACGTGGGAGAATTTGCACGAAATTGCAGGGTTTGTGGCGATAGTCGAGCTGAAGCTTCAAAATCTCGTTCCACGCATCTTTGCAGGCTCCCGTCGATCCGGGCAAAGCGAACAAATACGTGCCCTTTGCGACCCCACCAGTCGCACGGCTTTGCACGGCGGATGTGCCAATTTTTTGCATTGAGACAATCGTAAATACAGTTCCAAAGGCGTCGATTTCTTTCTCGTAAACATCGCGGTGCGCCTCAACAGTTACATCGCGACCTGTCAGCCCCGTGCCCCCTGTCGAGATCACCACATCAATATCCGCGCGTTCAATCCACGCCGTCAGATGATCGCGAATGAGAGGGCGATCATCAGTGATGATAGCGCGATCCGCTATGACATGCCCTGCCTCTTCAATCATCTTGACCAAGGTCGCACCGGATTTGTCGTCATCAAACCCACGGGTGTCAGAGACGGTCAAAACGGCGATGCGCACGGGGATAAATTCCAACGAAGTGTCGAGTGTGGACATGCGTGTTCTCGCTTGTGTTTAAAGTTTAGGTCGGGCCCGCAAGTTTGGCGCGCAGATCTAATAGATCCGCCCAAGCCTCGCGTTTGGCAATCGGTGTACGCAACAGATCGCGTGGCGACATCATTGGCAGCACGGGCTTACCCAGCACAGTCTGCCAGTTGCCCCGCAAACGGGTGATCCCCGCGCGTCCCAAAACGGTCATACAGGCGGCATTGCCCATCAGCACGATCACATCTGGATTGGCCAACTCGATATGTTTTAGCAAAAACGGCTTGAGCATCGCAAGTTCTGAGGGGCTTGGGTCGCGGTTTTCAGGCGGGCGCCACGGAAGCGCCATTGTTATATAAAGACCCTTGTTGGCGTCTTTCACCGTGCGATCTAGATCAATCGCAGCAAACATTTTGTCGAACAGCGCACCGACAGGCCCCATAAATGGCTTGCCCTCGATGTCATCTTCGCGACTGGGCGTGTCACCAACAACCATAACCCGCGCGCCATTAAGCCCGTCTTGAAACACCAGATTGCGTGCCCCGCGACGCAGGTCACACAGCTCGAACCCCATCAGGGCGGCTTTCAAATCCTCAATCGAGGTGACGCCAACCACAGCCTTTTGCGCTTCATCAACAGAATCAACCTCTGGGGCTTTAACCGGCGCTGGGGGCGCTTTAGCGTTAACGACTGCGGCGGGTTTGGGCATGGTTTGCGGTGTTTCATAGCGATTCACAGGGGTTTCGCCGATGGCTTCGCTCACGCCAAGCTCGACTTGCCACTCTAACAGAGCATGCGCATCCCAATAATCGATCTGAGTCTCCATGCCTGCAAGCTACGCGCCCTTGGCGCGAAGGTAAATCGCAAGAAAGCACCCACGTAGCATTGCCGCACCCTTCGCGAGTTTCTATAAGCAGATCAGCGGCCTTCTATCGCCGCACAGCATTCACGGGGGCACCATGGCATTTCGGCAAAAACACCTTCTCGGCATCGAACCCCTGCATCCCACCGAGATCACCACGATTTTGGATGTGGCCGACAGCTATGTTGACCTCAACCGTCAAGCGCACAAGCATTCCGATGCTCTCGCCGGCATGACCCAAATCAACATGTTTTTCGAGAATTCCACCCGCACGCAAAGCTCGTTTGAATTGGCAGGCAAACGTTTGGGTGCGGACGTAATGAACATGTCGATGCAGGCCTCGTCGATCAAAAAAGGCGAAACCCTGATCGACACGGCCCTGACGTTGAACGCCATGCACCCCGATCTTTTGGTGGTGCGTCACCCACATTCCGGCGCTGTTGATTTGCTCGCTGAAAAGGTCAATTGTGCGGTCTTGAACGCAGGCGACGGCAAACACGAACATCCGACGCAAGCCTTGCTGGATGCCCTGACCATTCGCCGCGCCAAAGGGCGATTGCACCGTCTGTCCATCGCAATTTGCGGTGACATTGCGCATTCTCGCGTTGCGCGCTCGAACCTGATTTTGCTGGGCAAAATGGAAAACCGTGTGCGCCTTGTTGGGCCACCGACATTGATCCCCGCCGGCATGAATGAGCTGGGCTGTGAGGTCTATGAGGACATGGAAGAGGGCTTGAAAGACGTCGACGTCGTAATGATGCTTCGCCTACAAAAAGAACGCATGGATGGTGGTTTCATTCCGTCCGAGCGTGAATATTTCCACCGCTATGGTTTGGACGCTGCCAAACTGGCCCATGCCAAACCCGACGCGATTGTGATGCACCCCGGCCCTATGAACCGCGGCGTTGAAATCGATGGCAGCATTGCGGACGATATCAATCGCTCAGTTATTCAAGAACAAGTCGAAATGGGTGTTGCCGTGCGCATGGCTGCGATGGATCTTTTGGCGCGTAATTTGCGTGCACAAAAAGCCGCCAACCAAGATCAAGATGGTGTGATGGCATGAGCAACGTGCTCGACATAACAACCGCGCCGTATCGTTCGGTTTGGATTTTCGCAATTGATCTGCCCGAACATGACATCGATGCGTTTTCTCATGAAACTTATGATGACGATGACGCGCGCCTTTGGCCCCTTGGCAAATCATTGGGTGCGACGCCCTATCCTGATCACGACTTTGTCGAAGTTCTCGATCTGGAAGCCCTGCGCGCCTATGGGTTCTCAAATTACCTGACCGAAGGCAATGGGTTGGATATTGGTAAAGACGCGACAATGCTGGACGCCTTAACTGGCCACATCCTGTTGGTATTTTCCCAAGGGGTTGAAAGCGGCCAGACCGCCTTTGCGCCACAAGCGCCGCTGAGCCTCATTGCGCGCTATAGCCAAGTGGCTGATACACCCTTGCTTGAACCTTTAACGAGTGACGCAGCCAATGGCCAATTGCCCCAAGGCAAGCCACCTAAATCAGACGCCCGTATCGGCGGCATGGTGGCGACATTTGTTTTGATTTTCCTGTTCATCTTTGTCGGGGTTTTCGTATGGATCGCCGGATGACGACACAGCATATGACACCACAATCGACCTGCATCTGCCCCCATTTCTGCACAAGAGGCCGCACATGAGTATCTTTATCAACGCCCGTCTCATCGACCCTGAAGCGCTCACCGACACGCTTGGATGGCTGCAAGTTGAAGATGGCGTCATTGCTGCAATTGGAACAGGCTCAGCTCCGACTGGCTTTTTGGGCGAGATCATCGATTGCGCTGGTAAATGTCTGGCCCCTGGGATTGTCGATCTTGGGGTGAAAGTATCCGAGCCGGGTGAGCGCCACAAAGAAAGCTTTGCCTCAGCGGGACGTGCCGCGGCCGCCGGAGGCGTGACAACAATGGTCACCCGCCCTGACACCCTGAGCGCGATCGACACGCCCGAAGTGTTGGAATTTGTCGAACGTCGCGCCGCCACAGATGCGATTGTGAACGTCAAGCATATGTCAGCTTTAACCAAAGACCGCGCGGGCAAAGAAATGGTCGAAATCGGCTTTATGAAAGACGCAGGCGTTGTGGCGTTTTCCGATTGCGATCATGTCGTCGAAAACACAAAAGTTCTGCAACGCTGCATGACTTATGCACGCTCGCTCGGCGTGCTTGTGATTGGACACCCCCAAGAACCGACTCTGACCAAAGGCGCGGCTGCAACTTCAGGCAAATTCGCTTCTTTGCGCGGTCTGCCTGCCGTGTCGCCTATGGCCGAACGCATGGCCGTGGATCGCGATATTGCTTTGGTGGAAATGACAGGTGTGAAATATCACTTTGATCAACTGTCCACCGCGCGCGCGTTGCCCGCTTTGGAGCGCGCCAAAAGCAATGGGCTGAATATCACAGCAGGTGTGTCGATCCACCACCTGACGCTGAACGAATATGATGTCGGCGACTACCGTACGTTTTTCAAAGTGAAACCGCCGCTGCGTTCAGAAGACGACCGCTTGGCGATGGTTGAAGCTGTGGCCTCTGGCCTGATTGATATCATTTCGTCAATGCACACGCCGCAAGATGAGGAAAGCAAACGCTTGCCGTTTGAAGAAGCTGCTTCTGGTGCTGTGGCGCTTGAAACGCTGCTGCCTGCGGCGATGCGATTGGTGCACGCCGATCAACTGACGTTGCCAGAACTGTTTCGCGCCATGTCTTTGAACCCTGCCAAACGTCTTGGTCTGAACTGTGGTCGCCTGACAGTTGGCGCGCCTGCGGATTTGGTGCTGTTTGATCCCGATGCGCCCTTTGTGTTGGATCGGTTCAAGCTGCACTCCAAATCCAAAAACACGCCCTTTGATGGCGCGCGTATGCAGGGCAAAGTCAAAGGCACATGGGTGGCCGGCACCCGTGTTTTCGACGCCTAACTTCATTTCAACATTAGGATAAACACATGACGATGTTCTTGCTGCTTTTCACTGCTGCTTTGGCCTACCTTCTTGGCTCCATCCCTTTTGGCATTGTCATGGCCAAGCTGTTTGGGCTTGGGGATTTGCGCGCCATAGGGTCGGGCAACATCGGCGCGACAAACGTTCTGCGCACGGGCAATAAGCTGGCGGCGTTTCTGACGCTTTTGGGCGACAGCGGCAAGGGAGCGGCAGCTGTGCTGCTGGCGCGGGCTTTGATTGGTGAAGAGGGCGCTGGCACGGCTGCACTTTTTGCGATGCTCGGGCATCTCTATCCAGTGTTTTTAAAATTCAAAGGCGGCAAAGGCGTGGCAACATTCTTGGGCACGCTTTTGGCGCTGTCATTTCCAGTCGGGCTGGCCGCTTGTGCGACCTGGCTTGTGACGGCTGTGATCTTTCGGTATTCCAGCCTGTCCGCGCTGGTCGCGGCCCTATTGGCGCCGATTTACACCGCGATTTTTTACCACCAGCACGGTGCGATTTTGGTCGCTATCCTGTCCGCTTTGATATTCTACAAACACCGCGAAAACATTGCCCGTCTACGTGCGGGTAGCGAGACAAAAATTGGTAACAAGTAACGAGGGATTTATGGATTTTCAAACTGCAGTCAAAACCTGCTTCAATAAATATGCGACATTTTCTGGTCGCGCGAGCCGGTCTGAATATTGGTGGTGGGCGCTGTTTATCATCGTCGCGAGCGTGATTCTGGAAGCCGTCGACTTCGCCATTGGCTTTGGCGATTGGGGCCTGCTCAGCAATATCTTTACCCTCGCAACGCTCATCCCATCCATTGCAGTGGCCGCGCGCCGCCTGCACGATGTGAATAAATCAGGTTGGTGGCAGCTCTTGGTGATCGTGCCACTTGTCGGTTGGATCATTTTACTGATCTGGGTCATCAAAGCGGGCAGCACCGATGAGAACCGCTTTGGTCCGGCTGTCGTGACTGTCAGCGATTTTGATCCTGCGGACTGAACGTCATCACGACACAAAAAAAGCCCCGCAAAACTTGCAGGGCTTTTTTTATAACTGCCTCAGAGTTGATTAGTAAGAATACTCACCAAAAACGCGAGTCACATCGCCGTTCCATTCGCCCTCGAACTTGGCGATCAATTCGTCTGCAGGTGCTTGGCCGCTGTCTAGGCTGTCTTTGAGTGCATTGAGGAAATGGGTTTCATCCGCAACCAGACCACCTGCCCCTTCACGAGCGCGCGCCACAAGACCCGCCTCAGAAATGGCCACAGTTTCACGTGCAAGATCCATCATTTTGACGCCTTGAACTTCGGCTTGCAAACCATCAACCGAGGCCGCAACACGCAATTCTTCGCGGAATTCCGCTGTCCAATTTTTGGCGATATCCCATGAAGCATCCAGCGAGGATTGGTCGTACATCATGCCAACCCAATAAGCTGGCAGCGCACAAAGACGACGCCAAGGGCCGCCATCCGCGCCACGCATTTCCATATATTGTTTGATACGCGCCTCAGGGAAAATCGTCGTCAGATGATCCGCCCAATCAGACATCGTTGGCTTTTCGCCGGGCAAGGCTGGCAGCTTACCTTTGAGAAAGTCACGGAAAGACATGCCCAGCGCGTTGATGTATTTGCCGTCCCGATAGACAAAGTACATCGGGACATCGAGGGCGAAATCAGCGTAGCGCTCGAAACTCATTCCGTCTTCAAAAACGAAGGGTAACATACCGGTGCGGCTGTCATCCAAGTGACGCCAAATCCGCGCACGCCATGATTTATGCCCGTTAAGCTTACCTTCAAAGAAAGGCGAATTGGCAAAGAGCGCCGTAGCCACAGGCTGAAGCGCCAAAGCCACACGGAACTTCTTAACCATGTCAGTTTCGGAGCCAAAATCGAGGTTCACCTGCACAGTGCAAGTGCGGCGCATCATTTGCGTACCAGCCGTGCCAACGGTGCCCATATAGGCATCCATCAACTTGTAACGCCCCTTGGGCATCAGCGGCATTTCGTCATGCGTCCAATGCGGGGCGGCACCTAGACCAATAAACTTCGCGCCGATTTCATCAGCGACGGTTTGTACTTCGTGCAAATGGGTGTGAACCTCGCCACAAGTTTGGTGGATATTGTCCAAAGGCGCGCCGGATAATTCGAGCTGACCACCAGGTTCCAAGGACACATTCGCCCCCTCTTTGGTCAGGCCGATCAGGTGTTCGCCCTCAAAGACAGGATTCCACTGATACCGGTCTTGTAGACCCTCAAGAATTGCCTTGATTGAGCGATCACCATCATAGGGAATAGGCTTGAGCGAGTCTTTACAGTAGCCGAATTTTTCATGCTCGGTGCCGATCTTCCAATCCTGCTCGGGCTTGCAGCCTTCGGCAAAATAATTGACCAAGTCATCGTAGCTTTCGATCAGGCCGCCGCCGGATTGTGGAATGGACATATCGGGTCTCCGGTGGAGTTAAATTAGGTTTCTACAGTTGTTCGAAGCGCCGCGCGAAGTCAATGCAGAGCAAGTGTGCGTTTTCGCCATATCACCACTGGCGATTTTGGCGTTTTCTTTATTTGTCTCAACATTCGTTCGGTTTCGATGCCATCGAGCGACACAAAAACGTCAAACAACTTTTCGGCATCAACCGCATTCAGCGGAATTGTCAGCGGGATTTGGCCTGTCGCTTCAAGTTGCCAATGGGCAATGCCTTTATCCGCAGGAATCAAAATTACCGACGTGAGCATTTCGATTTCCACCTGCCCGCCAGTATAAGCCGTCAAATAGCTAATGATGCCTTCGTCGATTTCGACAACGCCAACGCCCTGCCCGCGCGATGCAAAGCGCGCGCGTTGAAATGCGGCAAAGGCGAGAAATATACAGGCCAGCGCAAGACCAAAGGCGAGCCAGCGAATAAAGCCAAAGCTCGACATCGCCCACCACATACTCAAGACCATCACCCCCAAAGCAGCGATCACTTCGCGCAGGCTCCAGATTTTCTCTCTCACTTCGGGGCGGATCATGACCAATCTCCCAAATGTTGTTGCCAGACGGTCATCGCCGCCACCGCTGCGGTGTCAGCGCGTAAAATGCGTGGGCCCAAAGACACAGGATGGGCATAGGGTAGGCCGTGTAATTTTTGCCGCTCAGCATCTGAAAACCCACCTTCTGGACCAATCAAGATCGCCCATTTATCGCCTTGAGCGGCCCCCAAAACCTCAGCTGCGCCCACCAGAGCCTCGTCACAAAACATGATCTGGCGTGTCTCGTCCCAGTCTGCCAACAAACGATCCAGTTTTTGTAAATCGGTCACCTCAGGCACATAGGTGCCGCCGCATTGCTCAGCCGCTTCCAAAGCATGGGCTTGCAGACGATCTTGGCGGATGCGTTCCGAATTGGTGAAATCTGTGCTGACGGGCACAATCTTAGCGGCGCCCATTTCAGCGGCTTTTTCAACGATAAAATCCGTGCGCGCCTTTTTGATCGGGGAGAAAATCAGCCACAAATCAGGAGGCATTTGCAAAGGCTTGCTTTGCGCATGACATGTCAAAGCCCCACCGCGTTTGTTCGCAACTGTGACCTCGGCTTGATATTCACCATCCACACCATTGAACAGCGCGACAAATGCGCCGGTTTGCAGCCGCATAACCGCAAAAAGATAATTGGACTGGTCCTTATCGAGGGGAACAGTTTGCCCTTGGGACAAAGGGTGATCTACAAAGAGTCTGACTTTAGCTTGAACCATGGACAATACATATGACCGACAAAGCCCAAGCACCAGACCCGCAAGACGAAGAAATGTCAGGGCAGGTTGCAGACGCCGTCAAAGGCAATTGGGTCGACACCCGTGCGCCCGTTTGGACACGGCCATATTTGCGCCTTTCGCGTGCGGATCGCCCCATTGGCACATGGCTTTTGTTGTTGCCGTGTTGGTGGGGAGCACTTTTGGCCGCATCCATAACGGGCGAACTGACCTTGCGCACAGTTTGGGTTTTGATAGGTTGTGCCGCGGGCGCTTGGCTCATGCGCGGCGCGGGGTGCACTTGGAACGACATCACGGACCGCGATTTAGACGCCGCAGTCGCGCGCACCAAAAGCCGCCCCATCCCATCTGGACAAGTCACCACGAAACAAGCCGCTGTTTGGATGTTACTGCAATGTGTGCTGTCTTTGGGTATTCTGCTGAGCTTTGGCACACTCGCGATTATATTGGGGATAGCCTCGTTGATCCCTGTAGCGATTTACCCCTATGCAAAACGTTTCACATGGTGGCCGCAGGTGTTTTTGGGTGTGGCATTCAACTGGGGCGCACTGTTGGCCTATGTGGCCGTCGCGGGCGAGTTAAGTGCAGCCCCTGTATTTTTGTACCTGTCGGGTATTGCTTGGACGCTATTTTACGATACGATCTATGCCCATCAAGACAAAGAAGATGACGCCCTTATCGGGATCAAATCCACAGCACGCCTGTTTGGCGATAACACGGCTGTTTGGCTCAAACGTTTTATAATTATGTCCGTCGTGCTATTTGCCGGCGCCGTGATAGAGGCCCTGATCGATGGCTCGCTTTTGTCAATGTTGGCCGCAATCGGTGGCGCTTGGGCGATGGGCTGGCACATGACGTGGCAGTTGAGCCGACTTGACATTGATGACCCCGAAAAATGCATGGTTTTGTTTCGCTCAAACCGCGACACGGGCCTGTTGGCTGCGCTGTTTCTTGCCATCTCTGTCTTCCTATGATTGCAGCGCAGGCCCAGACATCCTAAGACATTCACCAAACGCGATAAAACCGGACAGAAGCCCCCATGCGCTTATCCTCTATACTTCCAATCCTTGGCGCTTTCTGCGGCGCTGCTCTTTTGTCCCTCGGGGCAGCCGCTATTGGTGCGAATGCGATTCAACGCACGTCTCAAAAAGCGGTGGCCACCCAACTTGAGCTTGAAGGATTCGAGTGGGTCAAGGTCGGTGCTGATGGCTTACAAGTCATTCTGACTGGCGACGCACCCAATGAGGCAGCACAACTCGCCGCCCAGCGCGTCGCAGGCCATGTGGTCGATGCGGCACGTGTGCTGAACGTGATGGCCATCGCAGAGCAAGACGCGACACCAGCCCCGCGTTTTTCCATTGAAATTTTGCGCAATGATCAAGGCATTTCTCTAATCGGTTTGGTTCCAACAACTTGGGATCGTGACGCATTTATTGAGACACTCAAAAAAGCTGGCAGCACTGGCTCTGTCGCAGATTTACTGGAACATGCAGACTATGACGCGCCAGAAAATTGGGACGCGGTCATGAAATATGGCGTCTCGGCGATCAAGCAATTGCAGCGTTCCAAAATTTCTCTGTCGGCGGACCGAATCGACATAACGGCTTTGGCGGACAGTAAAGAGCAAAAGGCGACGCTTGAACGGTCGCTGAACGCGAGCGCTCCTAAGGATGTGGCCGCTTTGATCAATATTTTATCCCCGCGTCCGGTGATCACGCCCTTCACCGCAAGATTTTTGATCGATGACGACGGCGCACGTTTTGATGCTTGTACAGCTGAAACGCCACAGGGCCACGCTCGCCTGTTGGCGGCAGCAAAGGCTTTAGGCGTAGAGGACCCTACCTGTGTCGTGGGTTTGGGCGCGCCAACCACGGCATGGGCCAGTGCAGTTGAGGCCGGCATGCGTGCGATCAAGCAACTTGGAGGCGGCTCAATCACATTTTCCGACGCAGATGTGTCGTTGATCGCAGCGGAAGGTACCAGCACCACAATTCTAGACCGCGTTGCAGGTGATTTGGAAGCGAATTTGCCTGATACATTTTCTCTGCACGCCACGGCACCACCAAGCACCGACAGCGAAGTCGATGACGAGAAACCAGAATTCGTTGTTTTGCGCTCGCCTGAAGGACAAGTACAATTGCGTGGACGCATCACAAATGAACGCACCCGTATCGCAACAGAAGCTTTGGCCAACGCGACGTTCGGGTCTCAAGCAGTGTATTCAGCGATGCGTGTCTATGACAACCTTCCGCGCAATTGGGCCACTCGTGTGTTGACGTCCATTGATGCGCTGAGCCATCTCAGCCATGGCTCGGTCACCGTCACCGAAGACGCCATTTCCGTTCGTGGTGAAACAGGTGACCCTACGGCCAAGGCAGAAATCACGGGGCTTTTGGCGTCTCGCTTGGGCGATTCGCAGACCTACGACATCACCGTGAAATATATTCGTAAACTCGATCCTATTCTCAATCTGCCAACGCCGCAAAAATGTGTTGATGCGGCGAACCAAGCCATTTCATCCGGCAAAATCGAATTTGCCCCAGGCTCCACTGATGTTGATGACAACGCCAATGACACGCTTGATCGGATCGCAAAGGCGTTGGATGAGTGCGAAAACATACAAATGGAAATTGGCGGACACACCGACAGCCAAGGTCGTGAAACCATGAACCAACAACTGAGCCAAGCACGCGCTAATTCTGTTCTGGATGCTCTGCTAGCGCGTCGTGTCATTGGCGTAAAGTTTACCGCCAAAGGATACGGTGAAAGCGAACCGATTGCCGACAATCAAACAGAAGAAGGTCGTGACGCCAACCGTCGAATTACCTTCAAACTCATAGGCGACCCTGCACCCGCAGACACGCCAAGCGACGACAGCACACCACCGGACGCCAGCGCAGCATCAGAAACAAACGAGGAAAACAATGAACAGAATTGAGCTTATCATCGCAACTGCGATCGTTCTTTTCATAGCCTTTTTGATGGGTTGGTTTACGCATTGGGTGATCCACCGCTTTGTGCGCGTGGGTGACGGTGACATGTCTGATATCGATACGATGGCGCAGCAGTTGCATGAAGCTGAAGAGCAACGCGACCAAGCGGTGACTTATTATCAGCAACGCGAAGCAGAGATGAGCAATCAGCAAACCCAGACCGAAGCCGAGCTGCGCGCCGCGATGGAAGGCTTGCGTGAAGCCCGCCACGAGGCCGAAGAGCTACGCGCCTACCTTGACCGCAACAAAGCCGAATAGACCAAGAGAAGTACCCTTTTGGAGGCTCTGTTGCGAAGCTTTGCATGATGGAGGGTTTAAGATGGAAAGTGTCACCGCAAGAAAAGTTGGTCGCAGTATAACTTACCAACGCGTCAATGCATCTTCGTCACTGTCTTTTGCGGACACCCACTGTGCGTCCGCCCCATCGCGGCTGACTTCTTTTTTCCAAAAGGGCGCACGGGATTTCAGGTAATCCATCAGATATTCTGCAGCTTCAAAAGCTTCCGCCCTATGCCGCCCCGCGGTGGCGACCATCATAATTTGTTCACCTACTTTTAACTTTCCGTAGCGATGAATCACCAAACAGTCGGTCAGCGACCAACGCGCGGCGGCCTCGTCTGCAATCGTTGTAATCGCGCGTTCACACATGCCAGGATAGTGTTCTATCTCGAGACAATCCAAAACGCCTGTGTCATCGCGCACCAACCCCGTAAACGTCACAGTGGCCCCTGTGTTGGCCGCTTGTCCAAATCCTGCTAATTCTGTTGCAAGATCGAAATCGTCGGATTGAACACGGACTTTCATCGCTTACCCACCTGTCATTGGTGGAAAAAATGCAACTTCGCGTACACCTGTCAATGATGCGTCAAAGTCGACAAGCTCTTGATCCACCGCCACACGCAAAGATGCCAAATCTGCAAAAGCCAAATCATAGCGCTCTTCGCGTGCTCGCAATTCCGCCACGAGATCCATCACGGTCTCAGCCGTCGTCTCGATCTGCTCAGACGGAAGACCGATGCGTTCACGTACCCACGCGAAATAGACAACATCAATCATCAAGCATCCTCGGATAAAAATGGCATGGCTTTGCGCAGATAATCAAACCCCGTGATCACGGTCAAAGCCGCCGCAACCCAAAGCAAAATGATCCCGCCGTTGTATGACAAAATCGTACCATAATAACTCAAACGTAATCCCGTTTCGTCAGACAACTCGCCTGCCATAATGGCATCAATCGTCTCGCCGTCCATACCGAACGAGCCCATGCCAAGGTAATGAGAAAACAGACCAAAAGAAAACAGCACAGCGATGGCGACCATCTGAGCCGTAGTTTTCCATTTGGCCAGTTTTGTCACTTTCAAAAGCCCAGCTGTTTCGCCTAAAAATTCGCGCAAACCAGACACAAAAGTCTCGCGCAACAAAATGAAAGCAGCCGGCAAAATAATCAGGGGGTTCGGGCCAAAGTTCATCGCCAAAACAGCAATCGCGGTGATCACCATCGCCTTGTCCGCAATAGGGTCGAGCATCGTGCCGAATTTGCTCATTTGATTCCATTTTCGGGCCAGATAGCCATCAAACCAATCGGTGATTGATGCCCCTGCAAAGAGGATTAAAGCCACCCAATCTGAAAAGGGATGTGGCAAAACAAGAAAGGCTATCGCGACCGCAGGCGCGCAAAGCAGCCTGAAGACGGTGAGAATATTAGGGATGTTCCATGTCATAAAACTACCTTTACCCGTTCAGTCGCCTTCATGGAAGAAGTCATAAATGGTTTGGGCCACCTTACTGGAAATTCCGTCAACCGCTGTCAGATCAACCAAGTTCGCACTGGCAACGGCTTTGGCCGATCCGAAATGCGCCAACAATGCACGCTTGCGGGTCGCGCCCACACCGGGAACCCCGTCAAGCGGGTTGGCAATAAGTGCTTTTGATCGTTTGGCGCGATGGGTGCCAATTGCAAATCTGTGCACTTCATCTCGGATACGCTGAATGAAATACAACACAGGATCGTTGCGCTGCAATGCGATGGGACGCTTGCCAGTGCGGTAGAATTCTTCTTTACCGTGATCGCGAAACTCGCCCTTGGCGACACCGACCATGGCGATGTCTGCCACGCCCAGATCGTCCATGATCTCTTGCACGGCAGAGACCTGCCCCGCCCCGCCATCGATCAGCAGCAGACTGGGCCATGTATCGCCTTTGCGCTCAGGATCGTCTTTGAGCAAGCGTTGGAACCGGCGCGTCAGTACCTCTTTCATCATGCCAAAGTCATCACCGGGCGTTAGCGTATCGTCTTTGATGTTGAACTTGCGGTACTGTGATTTGATGAACCCGTCAGGCCCAGCGACGACCATCGCCCCAACAGCGTGCGCCCCTTGGATATGCGAGTTATCATAGGCTTCGATACGGGTGGGCACCTGTGGCAGATCAAAGGCATGCGCGACACCTTTGAGCAGGCGCGCCTGAGCGGCGCTTTCGGACACTTTGCGCCCAAGGCTTTCACGCGCATTGCGCAAAGCAAAGCTGACAAGATCAGCCTTTTCGCCTCGCTGTGGCACGATAATTTCGACCTTTTGGCCCAGCTTGTCTGTGAACGCCTCTTGCAGCAATTCACGGTCTTCGATGTCATGAGATAGGATCAGCTGCTTTGGCGGCTCTTTTTGATCATAGAACTGCCCCAAAAAGGCGGTCAAAACCTCGCTTGCATTGTTATCGGCAGCAATGCGCGGATAAAAATCGCGGTTGCCCCAGTTTTGATTGGCACGGATGAAAAACACCTGAACGCAGGCCTGCCCGCCGTCCATATGCAGGCCGATCACATCGGCCTCAGTCACCGTGCGCGGATTGATCCCTTGGGCGGTTTGAACTTGGGTCATAGCCTTGATGCGGTCGCGCAAAGCAGCTGCGCGCTCAAATTCCATCGCATCAGAGGCGGACTGCATTTGTGCGGCCAGACGCTGCTGCATGCCCTTATCTTTGCCTTGCAAAAACTTTTCAGCATCCGACACCATCTCTAGGTAATCTTCTTTCGAGATTTTGCCCACACAAGGTGCTGTGCAACGTTTTATCTGATATTGTAGGCAGGGCCGCGTACGTCCCTCAAATTCGGCATTGGAACAATTGCGCAACAAAAACACCCGCTCAAGCTGGTGCAACGTGCGGTTCACGGCACCGGCCGACGCGAAGGGGCCGTAATACGCAGCCTTACGCGCCTTTTTTCCGCGGTGTTTAGAAATCTGCGGGAACTCGTGGTCTTTGGTGACCATGATGTTCGGAAAGCTTTTGTCATCGCGTAAAAGCACATTGTAACGCGGCTTCAACTGTTTGATCAGGTTCTGCTCAAGCAGCAAGGCTTCGGTTTCAGTACGCGTGGTCAAGAACATCATCTGACTGGTTTCAGAGATCATTCGTGCGATGCGTGCACTGTGACCGTGGATCCGCGCATAGTTCGACACACGATTTTTAAGATGTCGTGCTTTGCCAACATAGAGAACATTATGTTCAGGATCGAGCATCCGGTAAACTCCGGGGGATCCATCAATTTGACGCAAGTATCCTTCGATCACTTTATGACCTTTGGGGACGTCCTTAACGGGATGAGATTGGGTGTCTTCGGTCATGCTCAATCTTCTGTGATTCCCATGTTAGCTGCAACCTTATGACATTGAGAGCAAGAGGAAACAAATCCACCGTTTCTGTGGATAACTCTGCTGATAACTCTCACTGGAGGCGGCTTTTTCCTTTGTTTCAGGTGATTTCACTCTATTGCCTTAAAATTAGGCAAAAATTCAAGTCATTGAAATGTAACATTATTTTTTATGACCCTCGGTCAAATCATTGAATTTATTTACATTTTATTCACATTCATCCGAGCACAGGCACACAAGTGCACAACTTTGCTCGGGTTCCGGTCAAATCACGCCTGATTCGCCTCATCCACATCAACAGTCTGCCATCCCAAATGCTGGCCGCCATCGGTGCAAATGAGCTGCCCCGTCACACTATGGGCGTCCCAAAAGTACCCCAAAGCTGCGTTAATATCGTCTGGATTTGACCCTCGCCCCAACACTGTAGCCCGTCGTTGCTGCGCAAAGGCTTCAGCGGTTTGATGGGTGCCTTGTAGCGTCGGGCCTGGCCCAATCGCATTAACTCTCACCCGTGGAGCTAACGCACGCGCGGCCGTTTGCGTGAACGCCCACAAGCCCATTTTCGCGATCGTATAGCTCATAAAATCGGGGGTTAATTTACGCACGCGTTGATCGATCAAGTTCACGACCAAAGCCTGCGCCATTGCTTCGCTACGCGCGTCAACCAAAGCATCAGGAGCCTGCTCTGCGAAGCACTGCGTTAACACAACAGGCGCACGCAAATTGCTTTCAATATGGCGATCCCAACTGTCGCGGGTCGCCGTCTCGATAGTGTCTTGTTCAAAGATAGAAGCGTTGTTAACCAACAAGGTCAATGGACCGCCCAATGCCGCAGAGGCTTGAGGCACCAAAGCTTGCATTTGGGCTTCGACCAACAAGTCCGCCTTCAGCGCTACGGCTTTCACGCCCAGCGCATGCAACTGCTTCACGACGTCTTCAGCGCCATCGCGCGAACTAGAATAGTGCACAGCGACATCAAAACCGCGCTGCCCAAGGTACAATGCCATAGCGCGGCCAATACGTTTACCAGCGCCTGTGACCAGTGCTTTCCGCTTATGCATCACGCCTCCTTAGAGCAAGACACTTACAACATAAGCAACATATAGTCCGCTAAAAACAAAACCCCAGAGCCTTGTGATATCAATGCGCTTTATGACGAAAACACCCAGCAAAAGCGACGCCGCAAGCATGATCCAAATGTCGAAAGACATCAGTTCTGCTGACACAGGCAAATTGCCTACAAAACTGGACACACCAATGATGCCAAGCAGGTTGAACATGTTCGATCCAATGACGTTGCCAAAGGCCACATCAGCTTGTTTGCGCAATGCGGCCATAACCGTAGTGGCCAGCTCAGGCAAGGACGTACCAATCGCCACGAGTGTCAAACCAATGATTTCGTCAGACACGCCGTAGGCTTCGGCAATGTTGGTTGAGGCATCAACCAAAAGCTTTGCCCCCAATGGCAAACCGATCATGCCAGCAATCAAAAAGGCAATGATTTTCCACCAAGGCAGATCTGGGTCAGCACCTTCTAAATCCTCGATAGAGTCTTCATCGCAGGCCTCTTTTGCAGCAGCCGTATCACGGCGATGGCACCGCGCCTCAAAGACGGCATGTCCAAGCATGGCAGCCAAGCCAGCCAATAAGATGAGACCAGAAATCCAGGTGAACGTTCCGAAACAGGCCAAACCAATGAACAAGACCGTGCCAGCAAGCATCTGTAGATAGCTTGCGCGCGTGGAATTGTCGGCCACATGTAACGTTGTGATCAGCGCAGGAATGCCCAACACCAACAGGACATTAGCGGTATTTGAGCCGATGACATTACCCAAAGCCAACCCAGGCACACCTTCAAGAATGGCAGAAATCGAGATCAACAGCTCAGGCGCCGACGTTCCAAAGGCAACAACAGTCAAGCTGACGATCAGCGCCGGAATACCAATCCGCAGCGACAGATTAACAGCGCCGCGCACCAAAGCGTCGCCCGCCAGCAACAACAAAACCAAGCCAGCGCAGGCAAGAATAAAATCCATCAACGTTTTTCCTTTTCGCAGGCACAGGTGCCCTTGCCGATCTTATACCGACCACATTTTTTGCAGGTCAGCGCTTTGAGTTTCTCTTGTCCGGGAAACCGAAATTTCCCCACGAGAGCTAGCACCATCATGCCGACAAGAAATAGGGTGATTATTTTGAAAATCACGTCACAAACCGAACCGTGCCCAAAGTGCATGTTCCTCAACAGATGATGTCAAAGCCGAGCTTAGCTGCGCGCTAAAGCGAGACAACAGCGGTTTTTTAGGCCCATAGACAGATAGTTGAACTTTATCGCCGAAGATGTCTTTCATCATGGGCACAAGATGACCGATCCCATCGGCCAGCCCCAAAGACACCCCGGTTGTGCCGGTCCAAAAAGAGCCGTCAAACAATTCAGCGTCAGTGCTCAAGCGGCCTTCACGCGAGGCGCGCACATGTGCGACGAAAGCATCATGAATTTCGACCTGAAGCGACTTGATGCGTGTCACATCAGCTGCATTTTCCGGCTTGAACGGGTCCATCTGGCTTTTGGATTTGCCCGCCGTATAAACGCGCCGTTCAACGCCGTGTTTTTCGATCAATTTGTCAAAGCCAAATCCAGCAGAGATCACGCCAATAGATCCAACGATAGAGCTGTGATCAACGAAAATTTTATCAGCGGCACAGGCCAGCCAGTAACCTCCTGAAGCCGCGACATCTTCTACGAAGGCGTAGACTGGGATTTCTTTTTCCGCCGCCAAACGGCGAATACGCGCGGCAATCAGCGAGGATTGTACCGGCGAGCCACCTGGAGAGTTGATAGATAAAGCCACCGCGTCGGGCTTGCCGCGCCTGAACGCGCGCTCGATAGCTGAGGCCAAAGATTGATCATTCAGCCCGCCTTGACGGGTCATAATCGCACCATTCATCCGCACAACGCTCACGCGTGGGGCAGATTTCACAAAAGGGATCCATTTCTTCATAGGATGGATGTAAAGCCGCCCAGCCCTACAAACAAGAGCTGGGCGCAAGGTAAGACTGAATTATCTGCAAGCATCAAAGCTGTCGGCCACGCCTTGGATCAGCTTTGCATAAAAATCAGGCCCATTTTCGATGCTTTGTCCCAAGGGATCTATCACGCCTCTATGCGCTGTTGTACCTTCCAAAAGCGTCGTCACGAGGCCTGGATTGAACTGCGGTTCAGAGAAAACGCAATCAATGCCTTGTTCTTTGATCATGTGCTGCAACTCAGAAATGCGTGCGGGGCTTGGCGTCGCGGCATCACCCAAGGAAATCGCACCCATAGCAGACAGGCCGAACCGTTCCTCGAAATATTGGTAGGCATCGTGAAACACGACAAATTTGATATCGTGCTCATCTGCCAGTTGCTCTTGCAAACGGCCTGTCAGCGCGGTCAGCTGTGCAGCGCGGTCAGCGGCATTAGCCGCATATGTCGGCGCGTTCTCAGCATCAAGATCACTTAGTGTTTTGGCGATAACATCCAACCAAGCAATGGCATTTTGTGGGTCTAACCAAGCGTGCGGATCAATGCCGTGGTGGTCATGATGATGTTCATCAGCGCCATGTTCATCATGATCGTCGTGGTCATCATGATCGTCGTGGTCATCATGATCGTCGTGGTCATCATGATCGTCGTGGTCATCATCCTCAAAGGTCATCCCCTCACGGAACGTCAGTTGGAGGCTCGCCTCATTTTCACTCAAGGGCACGGACACAGCCTCTGGACCAAGCGTCTCGATCGCCCCACCCAACCAAGGCGCCAATGCATTGCCTGTCCAAAACACTACATCAGCGTTTTGCAGATTTTTCGCATCAGAAGGACGCATCGCGTACCCATGCGGCGATGACCCCTTGTCCATCAAAAGGGTCGGCGCCCCCAAATCGCCCATCACTTGCGCGACCAAAGATTGAATAGGCGCGATGTCGGTTGCGACGGTTGGCACCTGTGCCAACACCGGCGAAGCAGAGAGCATAAGGGCCGTGAGAACGGAAGTGTAGCGTGTCATATCAATCATCCTGTTATACTATAACACCCTCTTGATATATGTCATAATATAACATATCAACCCCAAATATGAGACATTAAGGATTGCACATGCCCCCCAACGGCGACCCCATCGGCTTTGCCCATCACGATCATGAAAGTTGCGTCACAGATGCCGTGGCCTCGGTTGAGGCGCGCTGTATCACTGCTGGCTTGCAATTCACGCCGGTGCGCAAACGCGTCCTACAAATCTTGCTCGAAGAACACCGCGCTCTTGGGGCTTATGAAATCCTAGATCGCCTGCGTGATGAGGGACTTGGATCACAGCCTCCCGTCGCCTATCGCGCTTTGGATTTTCTCACCAAACACGGTTTTGTCCACAAGATAGAGCGCCTCAATGCCTTTATCGCCTGCGCCCATCCGCATGAAGTACACACGCCCGCGTTTTTGATCTGCCGCGACTGTAATTCCGTGGCAGAAGCCGAAACCGATTTGACACAAGGTCGCCTTGCGCAAATTGCATCCGCCACAGGGTTTATCATCGAGCGCGCCATCCTAGAAGCCGAAGGCCTCTGCCCCAACTGCATCTCCAAAAGCGAAACTGTTTGATGTCTGACGCTCTTATCTCTCTCAAAAACGTATGCGTTCATATCGGGTCTAAAGTGGCGTTACACGACGTAAACTTGGCGATCAGTGCTGGTGAAATTGTGACCATTGTCGGCCCGAATGGATCGGGGAAATCCACGTTATTGCGCACGCTTGTGAACGCGATCAAACCCACAGGCGGCCAGATCACTCGCAAGCCAGATTTGCGCATCGGTTACGTGCCACAAAAGCTGCACATCGACCCGACATTGCCGCTTACAGTGCGCAGGTTTCTCAGTCTTCCAAGCCGCGTCAATGATGCAGTCGCAGAAAAAGCGCTGGACGATGCGGGCGCAGGTGATCTGAGCAAACGACAGATGACAGACCTTTCGGGCGGGCAATTCCAACGCGTTCTGCTGGCGCGGGCTTTGCTCAACAATCCTCATATCTTGATTTTAGATGAAGCCACACAAGGCCTCGATCAACCAGGATCTGCCGATTTTTACGCACAAATAGCCCAAGTACGCCAAAATTTTGGATGTGCGGTTTTGATGGTCAGTCACGAATTGCATGTCGTGATGGCAGCCTCGGATCGGGTGATTTGCTTGAACGGCCACATCTGCTGCGAGGGCGCGCCAGAGACGGTGGCTTCAGCCCCTGAATATCGCGCCTTGTTTGGCTATGGCACCCATGGCGCGTTGGCGCTTTACCGTCACCAGCACACGCATACACACGACGAGAATTGCGCACATGATCATGATCACGCGCAGAGCCATGACCACACACCAAAGGCCTCGCTATGACCCTGCTCGATGATTTTATGATCCGCGCCACATTAGCCGGACTGGGCGTGGTTTTGGCCGCCGCCCCCTTGGGTTGCTTTGTTGTTTGGCGTCGTATGGCCTATTTCGGTGATGCAACGGCGCATGCCTCGATCTTAGGCGTGGCGCTGGCCTTGGCCTTCAACGTGTCGATATTTGGCGGAGTGTTGTCAGTGGCCTTAATCATGGCTTTGACTGTTTCAGCCCTAGGTGGACGTGGTTATGCGATGGACACGCTGCTTGGCGTTATGGCGCACAGCTCGTTGGCCTTTGGCCTTGTGGCCGTCTCGTTTATTGACGGCGTGCGCATCGACTTGATGGCTTATCTCTTTGGCGACATCTTGGCCGTTGGCCGCATGGATTTACTGGTGATTTGGGGGGGCGCGGCTTTGGTCGTACTTTTGCTGCTTGCGCGCTGGTCTGCGCTTTTAACTTCGACACTCAATCCAGATCTTGCAAGTGCTGCGGACATCTCGCCCCGTCGCGAACAACTTATCCTTTCGCTTGCGCTTGCCATGGTCGTTGCTGTCGCAATCAAAGTTGTCGGCGTTTTGCTTATCGCTGCGATGCTGCTTATTCCGGCGGCCGCAGCGCGCCCCTTTGCGCGCACGCCCGAACGTATGGCGCTGATTGCTATCATCATTGGAGCCGCGTCCGTTTTGGCAGGTATTCAATTGGCGTTTCAATTCGATACACCGACAGGGCCCACAATTGTCTGCGTCGCAGCCGTACTGTTTTGTGCTGCAAGCGTGATGGACCTGCTGCGTGGGAACCGCGCATAAGCTTAGATATCTGAGGCGATGGCCACTGTTTTGACGATGGCAAAGCATGACACACCCAAGTCCAAACCCATCGCAGTAACAGACCGCTGCGTTACGCGCGCCAGCACGAAGCCCGCACTGGTGGAGACCTTGACAATGGCGCTTGATGCGCCGGTGTTTTGGATCGCCTCGACCCTGCCTTTTACGATGTTGAGCGCAGACAAACCCGAAGGGCGCCCCAGCGCCAGCATCACATCAGAAGCCGGCAGTCGCACTCTCAGGTTCACGCCTATGTCAGTCTGCAAACGCGGCAAAAAATAGGAATCGTGACCCGCGCTGAGTTCCGTCAGACCGTCTGAATGATGCGCCTTGACTCGAACATTCAAAACCGCGCCAACTTGACTAACCCCCATCGGCATAACTGTTGGATCAGCCAAGACGTCAAGCGCAGGACCTTTGCGTATAACCTTACCATTCTCGAGCGCGATCACGGTGGTCGCCAAACGCGCGACCTCATTAGCCGAATGACTGACATAGATGATCGGAATATCGGTCTCGTCTCGGACGCGTTCGAAATAAGGTAAGATCTCAGCTTTGCGGGCAGCGTCCAAAGACGACAAAGGCTCATCCGCAAGGATCAGCTGCGGATCAGCCAAAAGCGCCCGCCCGATGGCTACCCGTTGTTTTTCGCCACCCGACAGTGCGCTTGGCTTGCGATCTAACAGATTGCCAATACCCAACATTTCGATGACGCGCGCACGCTGCATTGCATCGACCGAGCGCCTTGCCGCACGCGCACCGTAATCCAGATTGCGTGCCACAGTGAGATGCGGGAACAAGCGACTGTCTTGGAAAATATATCCCAATTTGCGTTTGTGCGCGGATTTAAAAAGGCCAGCAGCACTGTCTTGCAGCACCTGCCCATCGATGGAAATTTTGGCTCTATGCGGCCGTATCAACCCAGAAACGGCATTGATGATCGTGCTCTTGCCGGACCCTGAGCGCCCATACAAAACAGTCAAACCTTTGGGTGCCTCGAAAGCGACATCAAGTGCGAAGTCCGCAAAGGCATGCTGGATGGAAATGGATAAGCTCATGCGCCCGTCATCCCCTTTATGGCCCGACGTGCCAGCACTTCAGACAAGAGCAAAGCCCCCATGGCCAAAACGACCGAAACCATGACCAATCTCAGTGCTGCATTTTCCTGTCCGGGCACCTGCAAAAGCGCATAGATGGCTGATGGTACAGTTTGGGTTTGCCCCGGAATGGCCGAAACAAATGTTATCGTCGCGCCGAATTCACCCAAGGCTTTGGCAAACCCTAAAACCGTCCCAGCCAAGATGCCGGGCACAGTGAGCGGCAAAGTGATTGTCAAGAAAATCCAAACGCGCGACGCCCCCAAAGTGGCTGCGGCCTGTTCCAATTTTGGATCAACAGCTTCCAATGACAGTCGGATCGCACGCACCATCAAAGGGAAGGCCATAATGGCCGCGGCCAAAGCGGCCCCTGTCCACCGAAAGGCGAAAACAAGACTCCAATCTTGCAAAAAACCACCAATGGGCCCACGCGTCCCAAAGACCACGAGCAGCAAATATCCGGTGACCACGGGCGGCAAAACCAAAGGCAAATGCACAAGACCGTTCAAAAACTGTTTGCCGATAAAGTCCCAGCGCGCCAACGCATAGGCAGCCGATAGAGCAAAAGGCAGGCTAAATAGAGTGGCCACAAACGACACTTTGATCGACAGCCCGATGGCTTGCCATTCTGCAGGTGAAAAATCCAAAAGCATCAGCGCTCGATACTCCCAAACCCATGCGCTTCAAACATCGTGCTGGTTTCAGATGATGAAAGGTATGCCGCGAACTCAGATGCTGCCGTGGTCGCAGGCGCAATCAATGCGCTCGGGTAAATAATGGGCACATGACTGTTTTCAGGAAATAGAGCCAAGACCGAAACGCGTGGATCGCTCAGCGCATCTGTTGCATAGACAACTCCCAATGGGGCCTCGCCGCGCGCGACCAATGCCAAAGCTGCACGTACACTGTCGGTTTGCGCGACATGTGGCGACAAGCTGTCCCAAAGCCCCAAGCTTACCAGTGCCGATTTACCGTAGATGCCCGCGGGCACCGCCTCGACAAACCCCATCGCTATCGGCCCACTTTTTAGCAAGGTTGGGAAATCAATGTCGTCGATTGACGCCTGTGGCAGGCCCAAATCTTTGGGTGCGATCAGCACAAGTTGATTGGTCAAAAGCGCGATGCGTGTCTCTGGTTCAAGCAAACCCTCGACGGCAAGGCGATCCATCCAGTCGGTGTTAGCGCTGATAAATACATTGGCAGGCGCGCCGCGCTCGATTTGCCGCGCCAGTGCTGATGAGCTTGCAAAAGACAGCTGAACCTTATGATCAGACACTTGTTCGAATTGCATCGCAACTTCATCCAAGGCAACCTTAAGACTGGCTGCGGCAAACACCGTAACCGTATCTGCCTGCACAGGTCCTAAACCAGCAAACAGAACAAAGGCAATCCGTTGGATCAAAGAGCTGATGAAACGTTTGGGCATAAGATCCCTAGTCTAAGTTGCGCGGCGTCATGGGATACCAATACATCACAAGCCATAGGACTGCAAAGCAAGGCCCATTTATCCGCAGACCATGCCTTGCGTCCCTAAATCACGCCAAGTGATTGCGATACTTTTGAACCTAAAAGCATTGCACATGTAAAAAACGCGGTGTTTCGCCCTATGAATCACGATGCCTGCGCAGTAACATTGCACATATACCGATCATCAAGACGAACACTTCACTCTTTTATTTTTCCTGCTTTTGCAGTCGCTGAGGACGCATTCGAAGATGAAACAAGTGCCTAAAGAAACAACCGACGAAGCTTTAATCCGTGAGTTTTTGGAAAAAGGCGGCAACATCAGCAAGGGCAAAACCAAGCCCATGCCAAATGAACTGCGCATCAGCAACAACGCGTGGAACACAAAGCTGACCAAAGAAGAAAAAGCGTCTTTGGCCGCGCCAACAGGGCCTATTCCTAAAATCCCTAAGAAATAAGACCGCTACATCTTAGCGCGGATCATCAAGGCAACCGCGCCTGCCAGATTTTCGAACAGAAAAAAGCCGAGCATTTAACTGCTCGGCTTTTCTATTTAGATCATCGTCGGCAGTTTAGCCTTTGCGTTGTGGAGCGGATGCGCCACCTTTAGGTTTGCCGTATTTCGCAGCAGGCTTGCCGCCAGCAGGTTTTCCACCGCTAGGCTTGCCAGCATAAGGCTTGCCGCCAGTGGGTTTACCAGCACCAGCAGGCTTTTTGCTGTAGACGCGTTTAGATGTGTCACCAGCCCCCGCAGCAAACGATTTCTTCTCGAAAGGCTTTTTCGCTTTGTCGCTCACAGCGCCATCACGTGTTGGGTCTTCGAATTTTTTCTTAAACGGCTTTTTATCAAATGGTTTTTTGTCACCATCTGCAGATTTCACATAGGGTTTCTTGTCACCGTATTCTTTTTTCTCGTAAGGCTTCTTGTCGCCAAACGACTTCTTTTCATACGGTTTTTTGTCGCCAAACGATTTCTTTTCATATGGCTTTTTCTCGTAAGGTTTTCTGTCGCCACCGGAACGATCACCGCCCAAATCAGGCATGGTCGCCAAACGGGTCGCTTTCACATTTTCTTCCAAGATACCGTTATCAAGAGCGGCTTCAAAACCATCTGCGGCTGCTTCTTTCAATTCAACGAAGCTCTGCGTGTCGCGAATGCGGATCGCGCCAATAGAGGTTTTGTCGATGTTGCCTGCGCGGCACACCAGCGGCAAAAGCCAGCGTGGCTCTGCACGGTCATCGCGGCCAACAGACAGCGCAAACCAAACGGATTTTCCGAAGTCTTCGCGTTGTGCGCGCTCAGGACGCTCACCTGGTTTTGGTGCCGGACCAAGTTCCTCAGGCGCAGACACGCCAGCGCGGTAAAGACGCAAGTACGCAGCAGCGATTTTCTCTGGCGAATGCGTTTCCAACATTTTGGCTGCGAACTCTGCTTCTTTTTCAGACGGCTCGGCCATCAAGGCCTCGTCTGTCAAAAGCTTTTCTTCGTCTTTCGCCAAAATCATCTCAGCGCTTGGCGCTTCAACCCATTCCGCCTGCAATTTCGCCCAACCAAGCAAACGCGTGGCTTTGGTTTTCATTTTTGGCGGGACTATGAGTGCAGAAATACCTTTGCGACCAGCGCGGCCGGTACGGCCAGAACGGTGCAGCAAAGTTTCAGCATTGGTTGGCAATTCAGCGTGAATAACCAATTCCAAGTTCGGCAAATCGATGCCGCGCGCAGCAACGTCAGTCGCCACACAAACACGTGCGCGACCATCGCGCATGGCTTGCAAAGCATGTGAGCGCTCAGATTGGCTCAACTCGCCGGACAAACACACAACCGAAAAACCACGGTTGGCAAAACGGGCTGTCAAACGCGCCACAGAAGCACGGGTGTTGGCGAAAACGATCGCGTTTTCCGCATCGTGGTACCGCAACATGTTGATGATGGCGTTTTCTTCGTCGCGTGCAGAAACAGACAGCGCTTGATAGGAAATGTCAGCGTGTTGTTTTGCGCCAGCTGCGGTGTTCACACGCACAGCGTCGCGTTGGTATTGCTTGGCCAGTTTGGCAATCATCGCAGGCACAGTGGCCGAGAACATCAAGGTGCGACGTTCAACAGGGGCCTCACCCAACATGAACTCCAAATCTTCGCGGAAACCAAGATCAAGCATCTCGTCGGCTTCATCCAGAATAATCGCGCGCAAGCCCGACATATCCAAAGACCCGCGCTGAATATGATCGCGCAAACGACCCGGCGTGCCGACAACAATATGTGCGCCACGCTCAAGGGTGCGTTTTTCATCGCGGTAATCCATACCGCCAACACAAGACGCCAATTTCGCGCCCGCTTTGGCGTAAAGCCATTCAAGCTCGCGTTTGACTTGGAACGCCAATTCGCGTGTTGGCGCGATGACCAAAGCCATCGGGGCTTCGGCACGATCAAAGCGTTCTGCGTCACCCAAAAGGGTGTGCGCGATGGCCAAACCGAAACCGACAGTTTTACCTGAACCGGTTTGCGCAGAGACCAAAAGATCCGCGTCTCGCAACGCAGGATCGTTCACCGCCTCTTGGACTGGCGTGAGGGTGTCATAGCCGCGCTCGGCAAGGGCGTCGGAAAGGGCTGTAATCATGGGAGATGCGTGTCCGTATTGGGCAATCGCCGCGTGCGCGGAAAGACCGGAGGTAAGAAAGATGTCCTGATAAGGCAAGAAGGCCGACTTGTATAGGGGCAAAGCATATCTTTGGCTTAACATCGTAATGCGTTTAGTGTATTGGGCCGCGCCTCACGCCGCAGGCAAGGCCGACAACCTTGTGTTAAGCATGATCTCATAGAGTTGAGCCAGACCGCATATCGCGGGCGCGATTCTTTTATTGGCGGTTCAAACGCACGAAATGCAGGTGTTGCTCAACAGCCTAAAGCTTATTTTATCAGCGCTTATACAGTCTTGGCGGTTTTTCAGTTCAGTGGCCCCTTCGCCCCGCGTGGAATACGCCCTGATGAAAGATGCCCTGCATCCGCCGCAAACTGGCAAGAATTTCGCGCCCACTCTGACCGCGTGCCACTTTAAATGATGTTGCGTCGCATACTGTGGAATCCTGAATGGAACAAAACTTTATTCTTGGTGAACAGTTCTGAACGACTGATCGCGGCCCCGACACAGCACAGCCAGCAAGAGATTCGCAGGCGCATCATGCGAGACCTGATGCACAGCACTCGCCACCCTCGCCCAGAGCCATATTGTATTTTCGATTGTTTTTTTAGATCGCGTAGGCCCTGACCTGATCAAAAGCGTCGAATATGAAACAGGTGATGTTGAGATATCTAAGGGCGTGCAGTCATGACGTTCGAGACAGCATTGCGTTTGAGCAAAATTCTAACGGCCTTGGTCTTTATAGAACAAAGCGCTGAATATCTAATGGGCTTTCGATTTGAGCGAATCCTACTATCAGGTGTCGCCAGTGCGTTGACCCTCTTAGGTCTTTTGGGTTTGGGTTGGATCGCACAGCACAGATTTCATGGCCCCTAAATGCTGACGGCAGTGATCGCATGAGTTTGCTGATTTTGACTTGCCTATCGCCGCCACCTGGGCCCCGACACCTGTATTACAAGAAACGGCATACGCTTATCTGGGCTTTCAACTGGTCATGTCGTATTTCATACTGGGCTGGATCGAACTCAAAAAACCCGATTGGCGAAGTGCTGTGCGCTATGGGATTGTATCGTTCGAGATCGTTGCCCCGCTGGGGCTTGCTTGGCTGCTGGTCAAATAACGCTACTTTAATATTAAGCGTTATCAAGGTCTTGAAAAAAGTTTTGATAAAAATTCAAAAAACCTGAAACTATTTGAACGCTCATTTCGTGGTTCCTTATGTCTTCCGAAACACTTCGGAATAAACTTACAAAGGAATACACCATGACTTTCGCAAAAACACTTCTTTCAGCTACAACTGCAATCGCTTTGACCGCTGGCGCTGCCTTTGCCGATCACCACGGTGAAAACCCAATGGTTGGTGGCGCAGAAATGTTCGCTGACAAAAACATCGTTGAAAATGCTGTGAACTCTGCCGATCACACAACGTAATCGCAGCACTTTTACTGGCAGCCAACCGCCACGTCATCATCGTTATACGTTCTCTTGCGCTGTATTGTGTCGCGACCAGTGTTTTTCATTTTATCCCATCAGATCCGTGGCAAATGTCAATTTTCGTGAAAAACTGGGCCATCGCAGGCGCACTTATGATGATTTCAGGGCAGGTTCATTCAAGGCCTCGTGGATCATCCGCTTAATACCAGCTTGGATCACCAAGAGCAGGGCTATCGCAATACTCTGATAGACAGCCAAAAATGGGGATGGGGTGAGGAGGCTTTGTACCTCCAAGATCAACAATCCAACTCATTGTCTATTCGGCACGAAAGCGTTGACGGCAGCACCGCCAACGCTCTTTTTTAGCAAACTGTGATCTTTATTCACCGTCTGCGTGTACACGTTCTTTGTGCCAAAACACAAAACGACGTTGAACCCATGACACAAAGGCGAATAGCATCAAGCCGACGACTGAAAGATACAAGATCAAAGAGAAAACGCGGGGCGTATTCAGCTGGCTCGCAGCGGTCCGGATCAACTCACCCAATCCTTTACCACCACCGAGAAACTCACCAGTGATCGCCCCAGCCATCACACCCACAGACGCGATTTTCAGTCCTGTAAACATCTGAGGCAAAGCCATCGGAAGTTTAAGCTTTAGCAAGGTTTGCAACCGCGATGCCCCCATAGTTTTGAACAAATAGCGACTGTTGGTATCGGCTGCATGTAGCCCTGCCGCTGTGCCCACAACGATGGGAAAGGTGGCAATAAAGGCCGCCAGTGCGACTTTACTATCAATATCAAATCCAAGCCATGCCACGAACAAAGGTGCAAAAGCCACCTTTGGCATCGTATCAATCGCAACAAGATAAGGCATAATCGCACGTTCACCGAAAGCCGTTTCCCCGACAATCACGCCCAGACCAACACCGATAAACAAAGCCAGCAAGAAGCCGTAGAACACTTCTTGCAGCGTGATCCAAAGGGCTGTCAGCATATAGCCCCCCGTAAAGATATTTTTGCCGACAAACACAAGATCAAGCAGAGTTTCCATCGGCGAAGGCAGAATGATCGGGCTCACAAAGCCAAACCGCGTCACAAAGTCCCAAAACGCGACAAACACAAGAAACACAAACAGCATTTGCGCCCAGCGCGGAACCATATCAAGCCAACCGCCACCTTCGCTCCAAACGGTATCGCCTTCATGCTCTCGCGCCGTATCAGCGGTATTTTCGAGTGTCATAGAAAGGCCTCCTTGTCCAAACTGCTGCGGATATGTTCGACCAGTGCGCCGAATTTCGGTGTGGTCATCATGTCCAAGGTGCGCGGACGCGGCAGATCGATTTCGACCACCTCTGCCACACGGCCTGGACGCGGCTTCATCACATAGACCACATCCGACAAGATCACCGCTTCAGGAATAGAATGGGTCACCAAGAATGCCGTCGCATCGCGCGACGTGCAAATTCGCTGCAACTCCATATTCATAAAATCGCGGCTGAGTTCATCCAACGCACTGAACGGTTCATCTAACAACAAAACAGCAGGCTCGGTGATCAACATCCGACAGATCGAGGCGCGCTGCGCCATGCCGCCAGACAATTCATTCGCGTAGGTTTCCTCGAATCCCTTCAAGCCGACCAATTCCATCAATTCGCGCGCCTGCACCTCTGCTGCCTTCGCAGCCTTTTTGCCATCGCGGATTTCAATCGGAAGAACGATGTTTTCCAACGTCGTGCGCCATGGAAACAGGGTCGCTTGTTGAAACATCATCCCGATGTCACGGCGGGGCCCCATCACGGGTTTGTCTTGCAACATAACTCGCCCTATGGAGGGCGAGATCATGCCTGACATGATTTTTAAAAGTGTAGATTTGCCGCAGCCACTAGACCCGATGACGGACGAGAAACTGCCTTTTCTAAGGGTCAAATTCACATCATCCAATGCGGTTACCGCATTACGGGCATAGGTTTTGCCAACATGACTGAGTTGATAAACTGGCTCTCGAGGAGCGTCGGTGGGGGATAGGGCTGCGGCAGCAGTCATTACTTAGCGCTCCCGTTCACTTTGAGGGTAAATTCGTTGGTGTACGCCGCTGTCAGATCGGGCAAAGGTTCAGCCAATTCGCCGCCTGCAATTTGTACTTGCTGCCATTCTTCCCACACTTCAGGTGGCTGGTAACCGTAACCATGGCTGAGATCGGTTGGAACGGATCTGTCCATAATCGCTTCCAGCAAAGAGTTCGCAAACTCGCGATCTTCGCTTTCTTGTGGATTGGCCATTGCCATATCGTTCAAAACCGCTTCACGATTGGCTTCGTCCAGCGCGAACATATGGCCACGGTAGACTGCACGGACAAATTTTTCGACCAGTTCAGGGTTGTCGCGAATGGTATCGCCCATCGTCACCAAACCATTGCCAAAGAAACGGGCAAATTCAGGAGGGGTGATATCGCGCACAGCAACACCACGGTGGTTCAAAACCGCCGCATCGGCAGCTGCTGCGGAATAGGCTGAAATCTCGCCTGATCTGAGACCAGCAGAGGCAGGGCCACCATCGCCAACAGTCAAGAATGAATAATCTGTGCCATCCACAAGACCAGAACCGGTCATCACGTTGCGCGCAAAACCGACTTCTGCGCCATCGGCGGATCCAGTGCCGATCACTGTGCCTTTCAACTCAGCGGGAGTTTGCACAGGGCTGGCATCCGGCACAACGAGACCAAAGTTATTCTTGGCCGCGTGGTTATAGATGAACACCGCATCCACACCGCGTCCGCGCGCCGCAAGCAGTGGTCCCGGACCAGGGCGTCCAAAATCAGCTTGGCCAGACGACAAAGCTTGCAGCACCGCGCCGGAGCCGTTGATTGCTTGCGCCGTGACTTCTAGGCCTTCATCTGCAAAGAACCCTTCGCCGATGGCTGTGTGAATGCTGAATGAATTGATCGCCGACGCACTTGGCGACACGAAAGTGATCTTTGTGAGTTCCTGCGCAGCGGCGGGGCTCGTCATGGCGACAGGCGTCATAGCCGCCGCACTCATCATCAAAGCGGTAAAAATACGTCTCGTAAGCATCATATATCCTCCAATTTGTTCTGCTTTTCATAACGCAAGGATCCCGCCTCCCGCGGGAAACCTCGCATCGTTTCGTATCAGGCGTTGCGCATCGTATTGCGCAACGCACCAATGCCTTCAACTTCACACACCACTACATCGCCATCTTTCAAGAAGTGCGGTGGCTCCATCGCGTAGCCAACGCCAGACGGCGTTCCTGTGGCCAAGATATCGCCAGCGTTCAGCGTTAGCCCTTCAGACAAGGATGCGATAAGTGTGGGAATATCAAAAATCATTTGTGCGGTATTGCCGTCTTGACGCGGTTCGCCATTCACGGTTGTACTCACACGCAGGTTGTGGGGATCGGCAATCGCATCGCTTGTGACGATAACAGGGCCCATCGGGCAAGAGTCATCAAAGGCCTTACCTTTGAAAAATTGCCCGCCGTGGCGGCGCTGCACGTCGCGCGCTGTAACGTCATTGATAACCGTATAGCCCCACACGTGCTCGAGCGCGTTCTCTTTGGAAATGTTGCGGCCTGACTTGCCAATGATGACCGCCAACTCGACCTCGTAATCGATACTGGTGGAAACCTGCGGAAAGATTGGAACATCTGCGTAGGGTCCGGTCACTGTGGTCGGGGGCTTGGTGAAAAACACCGGCACTTCAGTCGCGGAAATATCTGCTTTCAGTGCCCGCGCACCTTCGGCAATGTGTTCCGCATAGTTACGACCCACACAAAAAACGTTCTTCGCAGGCGTTGGCAACGGCGCACACAGCTGCGCGTCGTCGGCAGAGATCGTCACCTCAGGTGCCGCTGTGGCAACGATTTCGCGCAGCAATGCAAGCGAGGCGTCGCCGCCCTCGATGATTGCCTGTAACCCGCCCGCCAGCAGTGCCGGATCTGTAGAACCCGCTGCACGCGCTGCTACAGCAACAGGTAAGAAACGCCCGTCTGCCAACTCTACGACTGCAATGGGACCGGCTGTGGATAATATCGTGGTTAAGCGCATCGTATTTAATTTCCTTCGCAATGGGTGATCATAGGTAGAAGTAGACAGTTAACGACACCGTCGAAAATGGCATCAAAACTGACTAACCAATGATGAATTGGTTAAGAGTAAAAATATCCATTCCCACTTGATTGTTCGAAAACCTCTGTCATTGTTGGATATACGTTATCAGGTTTTCGTGCCTTGCATAGATTGCAGCTCAAAACCAATTATTAGATTGGTTTTACATGGAACAAGATCTAACCACAAACCTTGCTGAAAGTATCCGACACTATATCGGTTCACGAGGCTTTCAACACAATGAGCGCCTGCCTCCAGAACGAGAGCTTGCCTCACATTTTAAGGTCTCGCGCGGCGAGTTGCGTAAGGCCCTTACATCCTTGGAAATAGACGGACTCATCTGGCGACATGTCGGCCGAGGCACATTCGTCGGCGCGCGACCGGTGCTCAATCTTAACGATATCGCCTATCTTGGAGAATTGGCCAGCCCCACCCAAGTGATCGCCGCGCGATTGGCCATTGAGCCGGGACTTGCGCGGCTCGCGGCGTATTCCGGCACCCGAGCGGACTTCATTGCCATGCGGACCTGCAACGAGCGATGTCGCACCGCGCCCGACTGGCGTAGCTACGAGGCGCAGGATAATAACCTGCATGCGGTCATAGCCAAAGCCACGCAAAATAAGCTCCTTGTCTACCTATTTGAGACGCTGAATGTCGTAAGGCGTTCAACCGTTTGGGGGCAATCGCGCGAAACCACAGGCCCCGCCACCAATTATTGCAGCTTTGACGAACATGAAGCGGTCTGCGTCGCAATTGAAGCGCGCGATGCCGACCTTGCGGAAGCTTGTATGCGTGACCACCTGATTTCTGTACGCGATAGGGTTCTACCGACGCTTTCTCGCTAAGGCCCTTTTTACAAGCGTAATCACCTGTGTCTTAAAAACGATATTTTATCCATATGAGAGTAAAAGTCGGTGGTATCGTTGCGCAAAAATGGCGGACAGACTATCAGGGTCCAACGCCGCCCCTGACCAGACGCTAAGGAGAGAGTATGACCATTTCCGCTGTTGCCCCTGTCTCACCCGACAAAGCGCCTCGGATCACTTCTGCTACACAAATTGCCTATTCGGAAATCCGCCGAATGATTGTGACGGCAGAGATCCCTCCTGGTGAAAAACTAAAGATCAACAACCTGAAAGACCTGTTGCAAACAGGTGCATCGCCGGTGCGCGAAGCGCTGAGTCTTTTGACATCAGACCAATTGGTCGAACGAATCGATCAACGTGGCTTCCGGTCGGCCCCCGTCAGTCAGGCGCATTTCACAGAGATCTTGACGCTGCGCTGCGCATTAGAGGAAATGGCCCTGCGCCAGAGCATCGCCAATGCAACGGACACTTGGGAAGAAAACCTCGTGCTTGCACATCATCGGTTGACCCGCGCAAATCCGATCGACGGAGCCGAGTTTGAAGAGCTACACAAAACGTTCCACATGGCGCTTTTGACCAATTGTCACTCACCAATCCTGTTGCTCTATTGCAGTCAACTTTACGATCTCAACGTGCGCTATCGTTATATCGCGGGGCGCTCATTGTCCTACAAACGTCGTGATGTCAGCTCTGAGCATCAACAAATTCTGGCGGCAACCGTCGCCAGAGATACCGATCTCGCGTGTGAACGCCTGCTGGATCACTATCAGAAGACAGGTACATTTTTGCAAGATACAGGCCTGGTCCTGTCGCAATAATCGCAACCCCAAACAGTTGCCAAAGCGGCGTCTGATTGGGGTGCCAGATCGGTTTTTATCACACATATTCAAGGCCTTATACACGCCTATGCCCAATGCCATCGTCACGTCTTTCTAACACCGCTGCCGCAAGCCTAGCTATGTCGCCATCGTCGGGCGGCAAAAGGGTCTCACTATTTCAGGAGAACGTGATACCTACCTCTAAGAAATAGAGGGGTGCTCCTCGATTCCCTTCCCAATGTTATAGAATCAGCCGTGGTCAGTGTGACAGACCCAGATTTCGGTGAGACGGTGATGGCCGTTATCTTGTCTGTCTGAGGCGCCGAGTTGAACTCCGGAGGTTCCTCGACATCATCCTATCTTGGTGTTCGATTGGGCCGTGCAAGACAGCTATGTGCCGATGGCCTTTATCGATCAAAAATTCCTGTGCTTTTCGAGATGCCGCGAGGTTGTCATACCCAATGGTCGGATAGCGATAATCGGGTTTGAAGTACGAGGTCGCAACTGTTGGCATACGAGTCTGTGAAATCAACTGATCAAATTCTTGACTGTGTGTGATCCCTGAGACAATGAGGGCTTCAGCTCCGATGTTGATCAACCTTTGCGCCTCGATATTGGGATCGCCATCTGTTGTCGCAACAACAAGGGACAATCCATGCGCGCTGAGCGTGGATCCAAAGCGCCCAACGCTGGACTAGCCGCCCTGAACGGCGCGCGCGTTTTTAACGTGGCGGTTGATCAGCGAGATTTGCTGGTGGCGGGTAGGGATGGGCGCTGCGGGTTGCGGGGCCGTGGCCTGTTCCAATTGCGGGAAAAGGGCCAAGACTTCTTCGCGCGCGTCATCTGACAGGGCCGATAGTGCGACGGGGCCAACAAAGAGGCTTTCTGTTTGCGCATTGTCGGCGGTGATGACCGCATGATCATCGAACAGCAGGTGATAATAGGTGACAGGGGCTGATTGTGTGCAAACATCGATCCCGCTCAAGGCGGTCAGCCGGATGGCGGACACCAGTACATCGCGTGCACCAAACATGCGTTCGACAATGGCCGATGAAACAACCATCCGGTGCTGGCGCGACACGCGCATATCGCGGGCCGGAATACCCGCGCCAAGGGCATCACTGCGGATCAACACAGGGCGCAGTTTTTCATTTGCATCAAGGTCCTGAGGCCGCAAAGTTTTGCGCCCGATCCAGCGCAGGGGCTTTGGCCCGTCGGCTGTGTCGACGGGCATGCCAACCACAAGGTCTTCGACGGCGATGTTGCCGTGTGGCGTGGAAATCATGCTGCCTGTGGTCAGGCAGACCATCAGTACAATATTATCGACCAGCGCACCGTAGCCGTCTGTGTCATCGCCCAGTTCGGTGAAGGTGATCGTGTAGTCGCCCGCCGAAGGAAAGGTAACATCAAAGGTATAGGTTTCGAACGTTATGCTATCGGGGTAGACGGTGGTTGAGAAAATCACCGTACCTTCGCTGTCGGTGATTTCAACCAAAAAGCCATCAACGCCCACTTCAAAATTGCTGGAATTGCGCATGGCCGCATCAAGCGTGAGCTCCGTGGTCAGTGCATTATCGACCGTAAAGGTCTGCTCCATAACGGTTGTGGCGTTTTTGCTGCCGTTCATTTCGGCAACGCTGTTTTCGGTGTTGCCGTTACTTTGATACGTGTCTTCGTCGTTGTCCGTTTCAAGGTCCGTGCCCGACCAGCCGTAATCCGCATCACCGGGATCGGCGTCGAACGTTCCGTTTACTATGAGGTTGGTTGACATGATGTGCCCTATAGTGAAATTTTTAGCCGCATCGTCGCCTTGTGCGATGTATCTGTGGCCAAAGCGATTAAAGTAAGCCGCCAAGTCCCGCATAATGGGGCAAGTTATCTATTGATAGCATAAATTTTATGTCAAAGTCGAGCGGGGTTTGCGGGATTATTCCGCCCGCGCCCGTGCAAAGGCTGCGCGCATAAGCGGGTCTTCGCCGGCCAGCAAGGGGAGGATGTGATATCAAACGCCACATCCGGCGGGATACCGGGGCCCTAAAACAGATCACCATCCATGCTGCGATAGGTCTGGTTTGAGAAGCCAAAAACCCAGCCATTGTGCAATTTTACACCCATAATATCGGGAAACCCGCCAGAAGTGCGCTCGCCCATCAACGTTGTTTGATCCAGTTCGCGCAGCGCGAGGGCCAGGATTTCGGCGGCAGAGCCGGTGAGCACGATGAGGCACGTCAAGTGAGTGCGGCACTGTCAGCAATGACAAATAAGACCGACAAAACAGATGCACGAGGTATCGCGCAAATATTAGGCACAGGCTGGCTTAGCCCCGTTCATATGAAAAGTCGTGAGGCCCATGCACCTCACACAAAATCGATACCAGTCAGGTCGCCGTAAGGTGACCTGACTGGTGTTTTTTGGCCTTACTTGGCTTTTAGATCAGCGAGTGTCGCGAGGGCTTGGTTTGTCAGCGGCAGCTTAACCGGCTCATCAATCTCAGCGGAGACGTCTGCGCCCGAGTAGGTTTCCATCACCATGCGCGCATGTTCTGGATCCACCATGACGGGGCCGTCTAGCAACACAGCTTCGAGGAAGTGAAGGGTTTCCGGTCCCATTTGACCTGCAAATGCGTGGTCAACCTGTTCGCCTGGCATGGTCGACATTGGAAACTGTGTGCCGTCCTTGACTGTGTTGAGCCAGTTGTCGCGACTTGTATCGTCCAAGATCAAGGCGCCATCGGTGCCGGTAATTTCGATCCATGTGCCGCAATAGTTTGGATAGCTTGGAGGCAAGTTCCAACCGCCGCCAACAACCACCAAAGTGCCGTCATCCATCGTAATCGTTGACCACATGCAATCATAGGACCCGTTGAGATCCTTCATGTAGCCGTAGGCGCCTTGCGAGTAAACGCGGACCGGTTTTGCAGGTGCCAAAAGCCAGAACACAAAGTCCAAATCATGAGTTGATTCCATAGCTGCAGGCGAGAGTTTCACACGATTTGCAATCTTTTTGCCAAGGGTGCGCGACAGATGACGGCTCACCATGACGTTGACGACTTTGCCCAGCCGGCCTTCAGCAATAGACTTTTTGGCGTAAGCGATTTTTGGGTTGAAACGCTGTGAGTATCCAATCGTAAACTTGACACCGTTTGCCTTTGCCAGCGCGATCAACTCATCTGCTTCAGAGAGCTCAATTGCCAATGGTTTTTC
This sequence comes from Pacificibacter sp. AS14, assembly GCF_038899935.1. Classification (NCBI taxonomy): domain Bacteria; kingdom Pseudomonadati; phylum Pseudomonadota; class Alphaproteobacteria; order Rhodobacterales; family Roseobacteraceae; genus Pacificibacter; species Pacificibacter sp. AS14. The sequence continues at coordinate 65,781 of NZ_JBBMQI010000006.1, read as the reverse complement.
AAGCAAAACGTTTTTTCCAGACGCCAAACAAGCTTTGGCAATCGGGTAATGCGTTTGCTCAGGCGTGGTGGAAATGTAGACAACTTCAATGTTAGGGTTGTCGATAATATCTTGATACTCAAGGGTCGCCGTTGCCGGTTTGGTTAACTCCGCGACTTCAGCTAAACGCTCGGGTTTAATTTCACAGATGTGCAATTTGTCGACCAGAGCCGACTTCGACAATGTTTCGGCGCGAATGCCTCCGCACCAACCTGTTCCGATAACCGCGACTTCTACTTGTCTCATTCTAAATTTATCTCCACGGGCCCACGCCAGAGCGGCGCAATTTTGGCACTATATCTAAGGTCTTTATGCTCATCACTTCATGCTTCGAAGCTATCGTCAAAATTTGCGGCGCACATATAAAATGCACGCCGCCAAAACGCAGGCTCAAAGCTTACTTTGTCAGGGCTTCAACAAGCTCGCTGTATGCAATAGCCTGATCTTCACGCATTTTCTGGTAGGTTGGACCGTCGAGCAAATCGATCGTTTCGTTCAAGCGTCCCATCATGCCACTGAAAGTCTTGTCTTCGACAAGCTTTTCAAACGCGCTGGTCAAAGTCGCAATAACATCATCCGGAGTGCCTGCAGGCGCCAAGAGAACACGGTGCATAAAGCCTACATCGCCCTCAACGCCGACTTCGGCAAACGTCGGAACATCGTCGAAAATCCGTTCTGTACCAGCCGTCGCCAAGACCCGCACCTCGCCCGCTTCAATTTGGCTGCTCAATGTAGACGGGAAGCCCATCGTAACATCTGCATCGCCAGAAAGAAGCGCTTGCAATGCTGGTCCGCCACCTTTGTAGGGCACGAGGTTCAGCGAAATATCGCGCGCTTTCATGATCTGAGCGGCAGGAACAAAGAGTGCGCCCCAGTTTCCAGAGTGCGACATCTGAATGCTGCCAGGCTCTTTGTCTGCTGCTGCGACGAGATCTTCAAAAGTTTCATATGGGCTGTCTGCACGCACCACGACACCAATTGGCGCATAGTTTACACGTGCGATTGGAACGAAATCTTCGAGCGGCTCATACGGCAAATTTTCGACGTATTGCTGAAGCATGTCGACGTAGTTGTGTGTGAACAGCAACGTATAGCCGTCGGCTTCTGCGTTCGCTACTTCTTGCGTGCCTTTTTGCCCGCCTGCCCCAGGCGTCAAGCGCACGATCATCGCCTGCTCGAGGTAAGTTGGGATGATAGAGGTAATCACACGTGAGTTCAAATCGTGTGACCCACCTGCCCCAAATGGGATAACCATTGTGATTGGTTTTTCAGGATAGTCCGCCAAGGCAGCTGTTGGCAGCATCATGGCTGCAAGACCTGCAGACAGAGCTAGTTTCTTCAACGTTAGCTTAAACATTTAGTTCCTCCAATGTGCACCATTTTCCAAGCGAGTTTGGGTAGGTGATGCGTCCCACTCCCTGTTGTTTTTTATTTTGGTTTGGTCACGGTTTGCATCCGTTTCCAAAGAAACAAACCGATGACTGGCGTTGCAAGCAATACGCATAGTGCCGGTAGGCGTTCTTCAAACATAAAGGCCATAGTTGAGCCGTTGCCCATGGCAACCATTTGGCCGAAGGCGTACTCCATAGGTGGCCCAAGGATGAAGCCCATAACCATAGGCATCACATCAAATTTCCCTGCTCTGGCAATCAAGCCAAAGATACCGAACGCTACAAGCATCAAGAGATCAAAGTTGTCAGAGCGGAACACGAAAGTCCCAGCAAAGGCGAACATGATAACGATTGGGATTAAGATTGATGTTTTAATCTGAACCAGACGCGAGAAGAACGGGATCGACAGGTAGCCAATGCCGAGAAATAAAATGTTCGCAAAAACCATAGCAATCAAGATCGCAAAGACCGTCGCACCTTGTTCTTCAAACAATTGTGGTCCTGGACGCAGGCCCTGTGCAACGAAAGCACCTAGCAAAATGGCTGTCACGTTATCGCCAGGGATGCCAAGCGTTAACAATGGCACCATGGTAGGGCCGTTCACCGCGTTGTTCGCCGCTTCAGCTGCAGCGATGCCTTCAAGTTCGCCTTCGCCAAAAGTCTCTGGGTGATCAGATGCGTTCTTCGCTGCAGCGTAACCCATCATTGCCGCAACCACTTGGCCAAGACCTGGGATTGTCCCAATGCCCGCGCCAATCGCTGTGGACCGACAAATCGTCTTGAAGCTGGCACGGAATTCTTTGAACGACAGTCGCTCACCAACGAGGCTCGACAGCTGGCGCACCCCTTCAGAGCGCATCACGACACCTGCCACTTCAGGGATAGCGAAGACACCAATCAACATAGGCAATAATGGAATGCCAGACTTCAAATCGAAGATACCAAAGGTAAACCGTTCAACTCCGCCCAATGGATCCGTTCCTATAAAGGAAAGCCAAAGTCCTAGGGCCATCATCAACAAACTTTTAACTGGGTTCTCACCCGATGTCGCTGCGATGATAACCAAGCTCAACAAAAGCACGACAAAGAGTTCAGGTGGTCCGAATTGCATCACAAGAAAGGCGATTGGAAAGATCATAAGAAGCGTAAAAATATCACTCGAGGTGTCGCCAAACACCGACGAGAATAACGCCATATCAAGAGCTTTTCGCGACTTGCCTTGCTGGGTCAGCTTATAACCATCCCGTGACGTTGCAACCGCAGCACCTGTGCCAGGCATAGACACCAAAATAGCAGGAATAGATCCGCCAAAAATGCCACCTTTATAAACCCCAAGCAGGAAGGGGATGCCAACGATTGGCTCCAAAAAGAACGAAATCGGCAGCAAAATCGCCATCGCCATCAACGTCGTAAACCCGGGCAGTGCGCCGACGAGCATGCCGCCAAAAAGGCCCGCCGCCATGAAGGCAAAAGTATCTAGGCGCATCGCCATACCAAAGCCGGTTATGAATTCCTCAAGCATGTATCTGCCTCTTATATTGTTGGGTCAATTCGACGCTTGGATTACAAGCCAAGGACTTGCGCGTAGAAAAGCTCAATCGAATTTAGTTCCGGCAATGACACCGCCAAAAGGCGCGTTGCCGCTAAATAAAGAAGTGCGGGTCCGGTGAAGGACAGCGCTACAATCTGTAAGATCGAGCGGTTTCCAACAAGCCACGACATCAGCGCAAGACTTAAAGCAGAGGATATCCAAAATCCAATAGGCTCCATAAGCAGCCCATAAAATGTCATCAAACCAAAGAACATCGCACCACGCTTCATCGAGCCAAAATTCATTGGCTCCTTATCCGCGGGTTCAGGATTTTTCATACGCCACGCAAAAAAAGCGGCACTCAAAATGGCCAAACAGCTTAGGGCGATGATCGGAAACAAGCTTGGTGAAATGGCAGTCAAGGAACGGCCAAACAATAGTTTGGGCGCAGCCACCAACTGACCAATGAAGACAACCGACAAACCTGCGCTGGCGAAAAACGCCAGCACAATTCTTTGCTCGATCGACAGTTTATTAATATTCAACGGTGAAACCCTCCCTAAGCTCACTGTTCATCTTAGTTTTCGAATACCCGTTGCACACGAAAACCAAAGATAGACCTTGCGAATGCCTCCCCGCATTCGCGCCCTCTTTTTCAAGGTGTCCTTGGATAATATGGTATTGGGCCGTCAAAACAATTTATGAGTTCTTATGGCTGAAATCAGTTTATCTGATGGAGTTCCAAAAGGTATTTTTTGCCTCCACATGTGCGGTCACACGGATTTATAATCAGAAAAACCCCCTAACCTCTTCTTTTAGTAGGGATATCAGCTCATAAATCACAGATAACTTTCTCAAGTATTCAAATATGTATCACGCCCAAACGAGCACCATTTTCGTATTTCATCACATAAAGCATTGGCAAAAGCACTGACAACCGGAGGTGTGGCTTTTGAGCTGGATTCGATCAGTAAGTAATCCACCTGCAAAAGGGGCTCTAACAATGGAGAAAGTACCATCCTTGGGTCTTCAATACTTGGCAAACACAAACAACCCGGCAAAATGGACGCATAATCGCCTTTGTCCAACAGATCAAAAGTCGCCATCATGCTGTCGAGTTCCAAAATAGAATGCTTGGAGCTGCATATATTGCTGAGGTACCGGTCTATTTTTGCACGGCGTGCATTCCCCGGCCCAGGTAGAATCAAATTCAATGGTGGCGACACGGCAAGCTGAACTGGATCAGTTGATGGGCCACTTTGCCGGCGTTTGTGCACAAGAATCTCGATGTCGGTATCCACATGTTGGCTACGTATACCCACTGGCAACTCACCGCCTGGCACAACTGCAAAGTCCAGGTCACCCCGCGCAACTTTACCCGTCAACGTTTCGCTATACCCTTCGATAATGTTCACATCTACGAACGGGTTTTTTTCCATAAACTTTATCAGCGTTGGCGCCAAAATTGATTTCGCAAATGTTGGCATAATACCTGCTCGTACGGTGCCATAGAGTTGATCTGCATGCGTCGCAACATCAACTGTAAACTCATCGATATCGCGTAGAACACGGTGAGCGCGTTGGTAGATTTGCTCACCAGCTTTTGTCGGAAAAACGCCTGTGGATGTGCGGTCAAATAGGCGCAAACCCAAGAAACCCTCGAAATCTCGCAGCTGCATACTCACACCTGACTGCGTCGCATGAACACGTTGCGAGGCCGCCGTGATTGAGCGTTCTTCGTAAACCGCCACAAAGTAGCGCAAATGTTGAAGTTTTAAGTTTCGAATCACGCGGCACGTCCATTCTTAAATGTAGCCAAGATTATTAAGGCACATCCTGCACGCAGCGCGAGAAGGTTTCAATGCTCGGCTATGGCTTTTGCAATCCAGATCAAAACGGGCAGAAAAGTGAATGTTAGGAGCGTGGACACCACAATCGTACCTGCAATTTGCTCTGGGTCGGGCCGAAATCGTTCAGCATATACATAAGAGACCACTGCAGATGGCATTGACGCCAAAAGAAACACAAGCCCTGCGATCATTCCTGTCAGATCAAGCAACCAAATCGTCAAAAGTCCTGAAAAAACACCAATGATAAGGCGAGATATGGCAAGCGTAAACGCTGGCCCAAAGTCTGAAACCTTCAGTTTGGACAGTGAGTTCCCCAAGAGAATAAGCATCGCTGGAATCATAAGGCCTCCCAGAAGATCTGTTGTTGTAGCAATAACCTTTGGGACTTTTACGCCGGTCAAGATCACAATCAAAACACCTATGATGGCATAGATTAGAGGTTGGCGTACCAGAGAGCCGAAGTCATATTTCCCAGACGCAATGCTCATCCCAACAGTGTGTTGAACCAATGAAATGACCACAAAGTATGCCACGCCCAAGCTTAAGCCAATATCACCAAAAGCGATGAGTGCGAGAGGCAAGCCCATGTTGCCAGAGTTTGGGAACATCAGGCAGGGCAGACAGGTTTGTACAGAAAACCCTAAGGCCTTTATCACGATAAGTGACATCACAGTTGCAAGAGACAAGCAAAGCGCTGCCGCCAAAAAGACTGAGCCTAAGCGCTCTATCGAGATGTCGATGGATGTGAGGGATGAAAAGATCAGCGCCGGCAAGGCCACCATGATCACAGTGGTACTTAAGGTTGCCGAGTGAAGTTCGAGTTTGGATCGCCCAAATAAATAACCGATGAGTGTGATCAAAAAGATCGGCAAGATGACTTCAAAAACTTCGGCCACTGTGGGGTACTCTATCTATTGGTTCGGCATGGAATCGATCGCGGCTCTCAGTTCCGCGACACGCTCCCAATTGCCTTCTGCGATGGATCCATCGCTATTGTGAAAATTGTTTTCAAAGCCAATACGCGCCTTGCCACCCAAGCTTATTGCAGATTGCAAACAAGCGGTTTCACTTTTTCCAAAGGCGCACACACCCCAAGGCAATTGCATCGGAAGGTTTAGCAGAGTGTCGATGAAAGGCGTCAGATCTGACGGTTGGCTCTCCTGGTCTTTTTGGTATCGACCAAGAACCAGCAGCAGTTCCGCATTTGTTGTAGGAATTATATTTGATCGCATCAGTTCGGCGAGCTTATCGATCTCTTCTGGTGCATATAGGATATGCTGAACATTTACGTCATCAGCACTGAGCTCTTGGTAAAAGTCTGTCAAAATCGTAGGGTTTTGATCTGGTGTCATTTCACGCACCGCAATCGAAACACATCGAGGACGCACGGCACGCACCAGAGCGCGTTGTTCCTCGGCCGTGTACATTCCAACGGCTTCCGTTGTGATTTGCACCATCATTTGAGGCACTTGTTGCTCAAACTCTTGAAGCAATTCCTTATACAGGCCAGCGTCCAAAGTATGTCCGCCATCTTTATTGCGCACATGAGCGTGTAAAGCTTCGGCACCGGCCGCAAAGCAACGTTTGGCCTCTGCAACCATTTCCATCAAATTCATTGGCAGAGCAGGATGATCTTTGTGTGTTTTACGAGCTCCGTTTGGAGCTACCATTATCTTTGGAAGCACGGACATCGTCACAACAAACCCTCTCTGCCAATAATATTTTTTGCGGTCTAAGCGGTGATAGCTTCACCATTCAAAACCCAGTTTTCCACAACTTTTGTTCCGGATTCTTGCAACATTTTGGAGACAGCGCAGTGATGTTTCAACTGCTCAGTCACCGCAACGGCACCATCGCGTGGCCCTTCATACGTCACATTGATATCAAGTGTCACCTCCGGAAATGGCACAGCAACCGGTGAAATCAAACGCGTGCCATGGCTATCCATCGTCACAGCAATATCGATGTCCATGTTGGTGAAGCTGACACCGTTGTGCGCCGCAAGCTTGTTTGAAATCACTTGCGTGCACCCCAATAGACCCATGAAGAGATATTCAACTGGCATTGGGCCTTCGTCGGTCCCGCCACGCTGGATTGGTTCATCAATCACAACCGTTTTACCACGCGCCGTTGCATGCGACTTGGTTGTCGTATCCTGTCCCCCCGTAACTTTAAATTTCCAGATCGGTTTTTCTTTTACTTCAGCCATTTTAATGCCTCCCATGCATCGCCATTTTTACAGACCGCTTAGCCGTCTATGTTTAAAAACTTCTTGATAATATTGGCAAATTCTTCCGGTTGTTCGAGATTGGACAGGTGTGCCGCATCCTCGATTACTTTGAATTGACTGTTGGGCGTCAAATCTGACATCTCTTGCATCACAGCAACAGGTGCGGCCATGTCAGCGGCGCCCGTCACATAGAGCGTTTCATGCGACAAACCTGCGAGATCACCTTTTAGATCCAAAGACTGCAAACACCGCGCAACGCCTTCATACCCGTCTGGTGCAGTCGCGTTAAACATCGAACGCACGACATCCAAACCAAGTTTATTGTCAGCATTTTGCAAGAACGGCGCGGTGAACCAGCGCGTTAAAGTAGGCTCACACAAGGCACCCAAATTTTCTGCATGTAACTTTGCGATGTTGCCATCCCAGATCGCTTTATACGGATCCGGCGCATCTGCCCGTGCATCGCAGCACATAATCCGGTTCACACGAGTCGGGTGTTTGATCCCCATCGCCAGCGCCGTCATCCCACCAAGTGAGATGCCCATGATATCTGCTTTTTCAATGGAAAGGTGATCCATTAAAGCCACAAGATCGGCGCACAGCTGATCAAAATCATAAGGTGCAGGCGAGCTTTCACTCTGACCATGTCCACGCACATCATACCGTAGAACGCGCATAGATTTACTAAGGAACTTCACTTCATTGTCCCAAAGGCGCAAGTCAGTTGCGAGCGAATTGGACAAGATGATCCAATCGCCATCTGACTTGCCTTCAACGCAATAATTCAGGTTTGTGCCATCTGGCAGCGTGACTGTATTCGTGCTCATCTTCACTCTCCAAGCGCGGCATTGACGCGAGGCAATACCTCTTCAGCAGCCAAAATCATAGAACGGCGCCCTTTTTCAACGTCAGCCCAATCGTGACCTGCATAAACCAACTTGCCAAACGGGCCAGTCTCTTCTTGAAATGCCAAGACTTGATCCGCCACGCTGGACGGGTCGCCATAGATCACCAATTTGTCCATGACGTAATCGAGTGTGACCTCGTCGTCTGACATGTTTTGATCTTCCTTAAACAAATTCAAACGGCCACCAGAGCGCAACTTTGTCAGGAGCTGAGAGTAATACAATACATAGGGGCTGCCTGGGTCGCGTGCATAGGCGCGTGCAGTGTCCATGTCATCAGCAACACAGATATTTTTGGCAACGCTCCAATTTGCAGGGTCGGCGGGACGCCCACCTTGTTTGCATCCTTCTTCATAATTTGGCCAATGTGTCTTAACCCATTTTGGCAACAAGAAGTTTGCAGAAATCGGCTCCCAGCCGCGGGCCGCCATGGCAGTCACGCCTTTAGAAAATGGCGCAACGACAGTGCCAACAATCGGTGGATGCGGATCCTGATATGGCCGGATGATAGCACCTTGGCCAATTTCAGGCATCATCGTCCGCTCGGTGCTGACTTCATAAAAATCGCCCTTAAGATTGTAAGGCGGCTCACCTTCCCAAATCTTGAGCACCATATTGATGCACTCGATAAACATTGCATTGCGGTCGCGATCCAAGTTGCCGAACACTTCAGCGTCAGACATCAAACCACCTGGCGAAATGCCGAAATGGAACCGCCCTTTAAGCAAATGATCCAGCATAGCCACTTCGGCCGCGACCCGTGCCGGATGGGAATTGGGAAGGTTCACAGTACCTGTCCCGAGAATGATATTCTTAGTCTCGCTCGCAAGACTGGCCAGGAACGCTACGCTCGAGGTAACGATTTCGGCTCGATCCGTTGTGTGTTCCCCACAATATCCTTCTACAAACCCAAGCTCATCTGCGAGAATGAAAGCTTCACGATCTTCTTGTAGGCTTTGCCAAACAGGCTTTGCCACGGGATGAATTGGCATTGTAAAAAAAGAAAGTTTCATGGAGCCTCCACCTTAAAATTTAAATCTGTAGATATTTAAAGCATGAAGGGTCGCAGTAACGAAAATGATGGTTTGTTATATCTTTATTCAATTTTACTGATGCCTCCCCCTGAACAGTCCCATCAATTTTTCTTAGGTCATTCATAAAATTCCATAAGTTGATTATTTGGCGATACTTTGGGAACATCGCTTATTCCGTACCTATGACGCCACCACGAGGAGAATTTTATGACCGATCAAGTGACGACGATGGAGAAGCCATGCTTTGATCCAAAGGAGCTGCGAAATGTGTTTGGGCAGTTTGCAACCGGTGTGACTGTGATCACCACAGTTGCACAAGACGGCACACCCATTGGGCTCGCAGCAAACTCATTCTCATCTATCTCACTTGAGCCTGCGCTCGTGTCTTGGAGCTTGTCTTTGAACGCCCCAAGCTTAAGTGCGTTCAGGCATCACGGTCACTTCGCAATCAACTTTTTGAGCGAAGACTCCATGGATCTTGCACAAAACTTTTCTAGACCTTCTGATGACAAATTTGCTGCCGTTGATTGGACGCCTGGAGTGAAGGGCCTGCCAACATTGGACCGTGCAAGCGCGGTCTTAGAGTGCCATACAATCAGTCAAATTGAGGGTGGCGACCACGAAATCTACATTGGCAATGTTCTAAAATTCACAACCGGTCCAGAGAAGCCACCGCTCTTATTCTTCAAAGGTAAATTTGCAAAACTCGGAGACGCGCTATGAGTGCCCAAACGCCGTTCAATGTTGTAATCGCCGGTTTTGGTTGGTGGGGAAGCCACATCGCAGCACGCCTGAAAGATCAGCCTGATTTCAATATTCGTGCCATCGTCGAGCCTTTTGAAGGCAATCATGCGAAAATCGCTGAGCAGTCACTACAACTCGTAACCGACCTAGACGCTGCGCTCAAATTACCAGACGTCGATGCTATTATTTTGACAACGCCCAATCCTGTGCATGAAGAACAGATCACAGCCTGCGCAAAAGCTGGCGTGCATGTATTTTGCGAGAAGCCCCTAGGCCTGACAGCAGCAAGTGCGCGCCGCTCAGTTGCTGCGTGTATTGAGGCGGGCGTGCAGCTTGGCATTGGACATGAAAGACGTTACGAGCCCGCACTGGTTGCTCTGAAAGACGCCATCCAATCGGGCGCGCTCGGGACGATCATGCATGCTGAAGCTGCCTTCAGCCATGACAAGTTAATCGGTGTCCCACAAGGTGATTGGCGCACGACCAAAGCGGTGTCCCCTGCCGCAGGCATGACCGCCATGGGCATCCATTTAACGGATTTGTTGATCTCATATTTCGGTCGCGTCGAGACCGTTCAGGCCATGACTGCGAGCCGGTCTTTGGGTTGGGAAACGGGCGATGTTGTGACCGCGCAACTTAAGTTTGAGGCGGGCATGACCGCTACACTCAGTGCTGTTTTACACACACCACATTTCATTCGGATGCATGTCTTTGGAACGCAAGAGTGGATCGAGGTCATCAATGAATCACATCCTGATACGCCAGGCGGCAAAGTCAGATACAACAGTGGGCGCTCGGGACAAGACGTGACAACGCAATCCTTTGAGTGGGAAGATGCGGTGCTGCACAACTTACAAGCCTTCCGCAAAGCCGCAATCGGTGAAGAGTCTTACCCTTTCACCAATGATCAGTTGGTGCACAACATTGAAGTCTTGGAGGCAATTACGGTCTCTGCAGAAGCACAGCGTACTGTGAAAATTTCAGAGGTCTAATTGCTTTAAATATGACGTCGGCACAACATGGCTGGCTCAAAACGGTGGGCACAATATAAAATCAAGGAGACACAGGCGATACCCTCACCTGTGTCTCCTTCGTTTATGCTGCAGCAAAATCCTGCCTTACAATCGGGTTTGAACAAATACCGATGCCTTCGATCCCGATATCGACATGTTTCATCACCTCAATCCTTGTAAGCTCATATCATTTCTGCCTATAATATACTCATATTCTAATAAATATCGATATTTTTTAGACTGCAGTAAGCCGCAATATGAGCTGGTTACAGGGCGGTTTGGAACATGAATTTTATATAACTCACAGCAGACCTGCACTGCCTGCAAATGGGCCGAAACAGACCCAAAACGCAAAGACGGCTTACGTGCTTTCTCGTTGCGGCACTGTGATAAACGTAGGGGCACTGCCCTGTTCCGTTGGCCTCGTTGGCCTATAGACCAAGACAGTTAACCTAGCTTAGTTCCAGAACGAGGGCATGCAATGAGTATAATCGATGAGACAAGCGGCAAAGAAGCCTCTGCAACGCGCGGCGCCTATATGACCTTGCGTGACATGATTTTAAAGGGTGAATTGCCCGCAGGCCAGAAACTCAAAATCGAACGATTGCGCGGGTTACTAAAGACAGGCGCCTCTCCCGTGCGCGAAGCGCTTAGCCTGCTCACGTCAGATATGCTTGTAGAGCGGATCGACCAACGTGGTTTTCGGGCTGCCCCCGCCAACAAAGCAAACTTCGAGGAAATCTTAGAGCTGCGCTGCACGTTGGAAGACCTAGCTCTGCGCAAGTCAATTGCTGCCGCGACACCTCAATGGGAAGAGCAACTCATCTTGACACACCACCGCATGTGTAAATCTGTTGAGCAAGACATCTTGGTCTTTGAAGAAGCCCACAAGACATTCCATATGGCAATCTTGGCCAACAGTGGCTCGCCGGTGCTCGAGCGGTATTGCGCGCAGCTTTATGATTTAAACATCCGATATCGCAATCTCGCGGCAGGCGGCAGCAAGTACCAAAGGCGCGACATCGCAGCCGAGCATGGGGAAATTTTAGAGGCTGCGGTTCAATGTGATGCTGATCGAGCCTCTGCTTGCCTGCTGAAACACTACCGCCTGACGGGTAAGTATCTGGGACGCGAGCTGGATGCGTGACTTATTTTTGACGATTTAATTGGACGTATGTAAAAAATATCGATATTAATTATTCAGTGAGTCTTGGACAGCTGGAGACAATAGTGCAACGAAATTGGTTTCTTGGGGATTTATTATCTCAACTCTTTGACCGCAGTAACATTACACGCGGCAAAGATGATCAGCGCGATATATACAAGCTTTGTGACGCGCTTCTGTCGGCAGAGGGCGAAGTTTCTGGGCTAAGGTTGGCCTCATCAGTTCTCGCCCGATACGCTGATCTAAATGAAGACGAAAAGCTGACGTTTTTCCGTTATCTCAACTCGGAACTCGAATTCGACGCGGCACATGTCGCAAAGATCGCAACAGCTTACGCCGACACCAAAAGCCCAAAGCTTTTCATTGAACTTTGCCAAGCCGCAGAGCCAAAACGCCAAGAACTATTGCGCCGCCTGAACCAGCCATTTGGCGCTACCCAGTTGCTCGTCGCGATGCGCGTCGATCTTCTCAAGCTTCTCAAAAAATACCCTGAACTTGCACGCACGGACATCGATTTTGTACACTTGCTGCGCAGCTGGTTTAATCGCGGATTCTTGGTGCTCAAACAAATCAATTGGGATACCCCTGCCCGAATCTTGGATAAAATCGTCGCTTACGAGGCGGTACATCAAATCGATGATTGGGACGATCTTCGACGGAGACTTTATCCACCGGATCGGCGTTGCTTTGCGTTTTTCCACCCATCGATGCCAGAAGAACCTTTGATTTTTGTCGAGGTTGCGCTGACGGCTAAAATTCCAGGCTCCATTGATGGTCTCCTGTCCGACAAGCGCACACCGATTGAAGAAGATCAGACTAAGGTTGCCGTGTTCTATTCAATTTCGAACTGCCAGAAAGGATTGACTGGGATCAGTTTTGGCAATCTTCTAATCAAACAGGTTGTTGCCGAACTGTCCCTTGCCTGCCCCAACATCGATACTTTTGTAACGCTTTCGCCCATCCCGCTTATGACACGCTGGCTCGGCGCGCAGGACAGCGACGATGATTTTTCATCGTCCGCCAAATCGGTTTTGGACGACAGTGCGAATGACGAGACTGTCCGCACCTTAGCAGCAAAGTATCTTTTGACAGCAAAGCGCGGCGATGGCCTGCCCTATGACCCTGTCGCGCGGTTCCATTTGGGCAATGGCGCAGAAGTTTATGATGTTCATGCGGGGGCAGATACCTCTGACAACGGACACAAGCAGTCGCGTGGCGCGATGGTCAATTATCTTTACAATGTGGACCACACCGAAAAAAATCACGAAAGTTTTGCAACAAAATCAACCGTGATAGCGTCGCGCAATGTGCAAACGCTGTCGACTGCAAAGCTAGAAGCAAATACAAAGGAACCAGCGTCTTGACCAATACACTCTATGACGCCCTGATCGCGCCGCACGCCACAAATACCAATGATTTTCTGATATGCGACGATGGGTCAGTGATCACCTACGCGGGTTTTGTCCGACGCGTGGCGCAGCTGGCAAACGTTCTCAAAAATGCAGGAATCCAAACGGGTGATAGGATTGTGGTGCAAGCGCCCAAAGTCGCAGATACCATCGCGCTTTTCGGGGCTGCCGTACAAATCGGCGCGGTCTATTTGCCGCTGAATACAGCTTACACGCAGTCCGAGCTGTCCTATTTCATCGGCGATGCTAGCCCGCGTGTGATTGTCTGCGACGCCAAAGACAATGCCATGATGAAAGGTTTTGACGCCGAGGTTTTGACGCTGGACATGACGGGCACCGGCACGCTTTCACTGGCGGCCGATGCAGCGAGCGATCAATTCGTGACCTGTCCGCGTGGTCCTGATGACCTTGCCGCGCTCTTATATACATCGGGCACAACGGGGCGCTCTAAGGGGGCTATGTTGTCTCATAAGAACTTGCTCTCAAATGCTGTCGCTTTGACTGATCTTTGGCAAATCACAGATCAAGATCGCCTGATCCACGCCTTGCCCATTTTCCATACGCATGGACTTTTTGTGGCGATGAACACAAGCCTTTTGGCGGGCGCACAAGTGCGTTTCATGGCCACGTTCAAGCAAGATACAGTCATCGAAGAATTGCCAAAGTCCACCATGTTGATGGGCGTGCCAACATTTTACACCCGCCTTTTGGACGATCCCCGTATGGACAAAGCCCTCTGCGCCAAGATGCGGCTTTTCGTTTCGGGATCTGCCCCGCTTTTGGCCGAAACACATACAGCATTTCATGACCGTACAGGCCACCATATCTTGGAACGTTACGGCATGACTGAAACCAATATGATCACATCAAACCCCTTTGAGGGTAAGCGGATCGCAGGCACCGTGGGCTATCCACTGGCAGGCACGGAAGTTGAAATCACCAATGCACAGACTGGCGAGCCCCTGCCCACAGGCGAGATCGGCATGATCGAAGTGCGCGGTGACAACGTGTTTCAGGGGTACTGGAACATGCCAGAAAAGACGGCTGAAGAGCTGCGTACAACAGGCTTTTTCATGACCGGCGACCTTGGGATCAAGTCTGCAGATGGACGCGTGAGCATCGTTGGTCGCCAAAAAGACCTGATCATCTCGGGCGGATACAACATCTATCCCAAAGAGATCGAGGACGTGATCAACGACATCGACGGCGTATTGGAGAGCGCTGTGTTTGGCGTGCCGCATCCAGATTTTGGTGAAAGCGTCTTAGCATCTGTGATCTTGGAGAAAGACGCCAGTATCGCGCCCGAGACCATCGCGGCACACGTCGAACCACTGCTGGCCCGTTTCAAACATCCACGCAAATATATCTTATGCGATACACTTCCACGCAACACGATGGGAAAGGTGCAAAAAAACATTCTGAGGGAGGAGTACAGCAGCTAATTCAATGAAAAAGCGCCTCTCCGTGACACGGTGCGGGCACAGGTTTAGCTGACTGAAAAACAGGCAAAACTTGCCACAACCATCTGGAATGGACGAAATGAAACTTTAAAAACACTGGCAATGGTTGGCCTTACGTTGGCGTCCACATCGGCCTTTGCACAAGAGGTCGCAGGACCAAAAGTCAATTGGAGTCTGTCGATGTGGGGCACCCCACGTGCGCTTTCTTCAAGCATGTAAGCCATTGCGGACAGTGTCGAAGAGGCCACTGCCGCAATATGAAATCTTAGGCAAAGACCCAGCCCCCAAGAACCTCGCCGACTGGCAAGGTCTGCGCGTGCGCGCAGGTGGTGGCCTAGTTGACACGATGGAAGTTCTCAGCGCAAGCAAGCAGACTTTGCCTGCAGTCGAAACTGCGACTGCGTTCCAACGCGGGGCACTTGATGCTGCATCCTTCCCCTATACCTATGCCCACGTGTCTTTTGGCATTTCTGACGAAGCCGATTGGCTTACGTCAAACCTCGCACCAGGCTCGTCCGAGTGCGGCTACCGATACACTGGATCTCGCATTGCAGGCGTCTGCCCCGCTGCGCTTCGCCTTCGGTTTGGTCGGGCCTTGGCCAGCTGCAAAGTGACCATCATTGCAACGCAAACAAGGACAAAAGCAATGGCCGCGAACTGCATCAAATTCACAAGCGACGATATCGAAACAGCAAAAGGCGTAGGGTCCATTTCAACCCTAAACTTCGACCTCGACATCACAGTTGAACCCATCGCCAGCAGCAACCCCATGGCACCGACGCACCGCGTCCTTGGCCGATCCCCTCGCGGCAAACTGGTCGAATGTGGTGGCATCTGGAAGAAGCAGAACAAGGACACCGGTTCTGACTACTTCACCCTGACGGTCCGCGATCACGCCTTCAATGCCAACCTCGGCAAAGCCGCGAGCCAGGATGACATGACGTTGAGCTTGGTCGGGATTGTGTGGCCCACGCGAAGACATTTTTTAACCGTCCTGACTTCAATCTTGGCACGGCAGCGCCCGGAACGTTTTCGCTCGTACCACCTGAAGACATGGCCGCACGGTTGGTCGGCGACTACAAAAATACCGAGGCGATGATCTTTGGTGAAGCCCCATCCGTTTGCTCTATCAAGCCAGTTTCAGGATGACCGAGCGCGCGCAGCACATCAGTGAACATTTCGGTAGTGACTTGCCGGAACGGCCCTTCGCGGCAAAGTACGCTGTATAGAATATTGGCTGGTGCCCCTCCCCGCTGCGCGATCACCGATAGGATTTGATGAACAGGGTTGCTCAAATGCGGCTGCTGTGGCTCGAGCTACAACTTGATCAACAAGACGCGTTACGGCTGCTCAGGCGCGCACAACAAAGGTGACACGATCTGCACCAACCGCGCCACCATCACCCGCGAGGCGATCGAAGACCGCGTGCTCACCGGCCTGCGCGACAGCCTGCTCCACCCCAAACTGTTGGAAGCCTTTGTGGAAGAATACCGCCTTGCGTTCAATCAAAACGCAGCAGGCGCGACCGCCGCCCGCAGACAAGCCCACCGCGATCTCGCCCAAGTCGATAAAAAGATCAGCAGCATCATGGCGGCTATTGAGGACGGCATTTATCAATCTAGCATGAAGGACCAGATTGCAAAACTGGAACGCGAGAAGCATGCTCTGGAAAGCGATCTGGAGCAAACCCCCGAGCCACCCACCCTGCGCCTGCACCCGAGCCTGTCCCATGTTTATCAGCGTAAAATCCGCAATCTGTCGTTTGCGCTACAAGACCCTGCCCTGAAGACGGAGGCGACAGAAGCGCTACGGGGGTTGATTTCAGCGATAAAAATGCTGCCGGATGAGACCGCACCAAACGGGCATCGCATTGAACTCGCGGGAGAATTGGCGGGCATTCTGCCATTGGGGGACGCAAAAACGACAAAACCCGCAACGGGTGCGGGTTTGGGGTCGATTACAATGGTTGCGGGAGGGCGAACTAAACTTAACTTGCAAAGGTGCGACAAGTTGGTTGAACATAAACGCAACCATCTGAAATACCTCACCTTTGCCCCAGATATTTCGGCATGGCGTTACGCCACAAACTGATGACAATCGTACCATTGTCAGCTTGCGCGTCGTTTTCGCCGCCTTGCCGGTTCCATTGGAGAACCGACATGGAAACACCAAAATACCCGCCGCCATTTTCTCTGCGGCTCACATTCGAAGAACGAGCTCGATTGAACAAAGCAGCCGCAGGGATGTCTTTGGTCAAAGCTGCGTTCAGAACATGCTGGGACACGTCCGATTCCGCTTCGGCGCTGCAAACCGCTTTGGAGGAACGCGGGTATTTTCTTGCACGCGGTGACAGACGCGGCTTTGTCGCCGTGGATAGCGTTTCGAATTGGCGGCGCATGGCGCGGGCGGGCAAGTTTGTTTTGCCCAATTTGGATGGTATGGAATTTATGCTCGTGCAGATTGGAGAACCCAAGGCATTGAACCCAGTTTGCCCGTCGTCCCCGTCTTCCGGAACTCTTGATGTGATGAAGGGCGACATTACGATCCGCTTGGCGGGCGACACACCGACCGTGCGCATTGCCGAGATCGTGGCTTCGCTGTGATCCACCCATCCCACGGGGGGCAAGTATTCCTAGCGACCAAGCCTGTGGACTTCTGCAAGCCCTTTACAGGATCGAGAAGCAGGCGCCCAAAACAGGGCCATGCTCGCGTCGCTCATCGAGACCTGCAAACTGAACCAGCTCGAACCGCACAGCTACATCACAGGTGTCATCACTGCCATCGTTAGCGGCCATAAGCAAAAGCACATCGATCAGCTGTTACCGTGGAATTTTAGAGGCTGAAGTACCGCTTACAATATATCACAAGGCGGTGAGTCTCGAAGTCCCGTAAGCCGCTTCCGTCTGTGTCACAACCCGCCCGACGGCTCAGGTGGCCAACTGCTCAAAAGCACCAGTTATCATTTTGATTTGAAGCGGCAAATCCGCTCTGAGCGGATTTATGCATAAAGCCGTTGCACCCTGTTGTCACATATCGACCGGCAGGCGTTGCTCAAGGAATTTTATTAGGAAATCTTTAAGCCGCCGCGCCGCGAGGCTTTGAGATTTGCTGATGTTTTGGCTAAGTTCCAGAAACGAGATGATCTTTTCGGGCGCTACAAACGGGCGGCAGACCAGTTGCCCCATATCCAGCCATTTTGAGACCGTCATTTCCGGCAAGATTAAAATAGCACTCCCTTGAAGCGCAAGCTCGATCTGCATTTCAAGGGACGGCGTGGTAAAGGCGCAGTCTTCTTTTGGCAAGCCAAGCGTGCGTAATCGCGCATCAAATGCGCGGCGCACCCCAAAGGACCGGTTGGGCAAGGCAAGCGGATATCGCAGCAAATCTGCCATGGTGATTTGCGCGCTCGATGCAAGTGGATGATCCGGCGACATGATCGGTTCGTGATAGATCTGCGCGCGAAACAGCGCCTCGACACGTGGATCTTGGGAGGCAAACATGGTGACACAGAATTGCGAATGCCCTTCGGCAACGGCATCCAACGCGCCTTGGGCCGAGGTGACCGCGACCTCCATTGTGATGGCTGGATGTGTCTGGGCGAATTCAGACAAGGCTGGCGCGAGGATCGTACTGGCGGCAGCACCATTCGTATGAATAGCCACACGACCACGGCGCAACCCTTTGAAATCATCTATCAATTGCTGTGCCGTTTTAAGTTCTTGCGCGATTTTCAATGTGCTCGCGGCCAAGACTTCGCCTGCGGCTGTCGGACGAATGCCGCGCGGTGTGCGTTCGACCAACGGGGTGGCGAAACTATGTTCCAGCTTGTCCAATTGGCGCACTACGGCGGTCGGCGACGTGTGCAGCACTTCGGCCGCCTGGCGGATGGAACCGCTGCGGATGAGTTCGTTAAAGACGTCTATTGCTTCGAGTTTCATCAATGTTTCCCGCCAGTGCTATGATTTACATAGCACTATGCACTCAAAATATCCACTTCCATTGCCCTGTCATACCATGATTTGGTAGGTCTTAGATGGACGCAGATCCACGTTTCACGCTTTCAACAGGGCTTCTCATGACCAAATTCAGTGACCTATTCAAAGGCAGTTGTCTTGCCGTTCTTCTTGCCAGCGCCGTACCCGTTTGGGCACAGGACAGCAATTCTATCATATTTGTGCAACCCGTAGAGCCGCAGGGCCTTGATCCAACCGTCTCCTCCCCCGTTGCGGCAGGACAGGTCACCTGGCAGAACGTCTTCGAAGGTCTTGTGGCCATAGACCGCGACGGTCGCGTGGTGCCACAGTTGGCCAAGTCATGGACCATTTCTGACGATGGTTTGACCTACAGCTTTGATCTTCGTGATGACGTGGAATTTCAAAACGGCGTCCACTTTGATGCGACTACCGCGAAATTTACGCTCGACCGCATTCTCAGCGAGGCGTCGACCAACGGGCAAAAGGCAAATTACACAGCAATCTCGGACGTAAAGGCCGTGGGCGTCACCACATTGGTGTTGACCCTGTCTGACCGTAATGCAGATCTGTTGTATTGGTTGGGCTACCCCGCCGCCGTGATGGTCGAACCCAGCACGGTGGACAGTAATGGCACAGACCCCGTCGGCACGGGACCGTTCAAGGTCACCGAATGGCGCAAAGGCGACCGTGTTTTGATGTCCGCTTGGGACGGCTATTGGGGCGACGCGCCTGCCATCGCATCGCTGACCGCACGGTTTATCAATGACCCACAAGCGCAGGCCGCAGCTTTGAAAGCGGGTCAGGTCGACATCGCCGGTAACCTAAATGCGCCGGAACTGTTTGACCAGTTCACCGACGATCCAGCCTATACTGCGGTTGTCGGCGCTGGCGAAATGGAAGTTATCGCAGGCATGAACAACGCACGTCCGCCGTTTGATGATCAGCGGGTGCGCCAAGCCCTGATGATGGCAGTGGATCGCCCAAGCCTCGTTGCGGCGGTCAGCTCCGGCTATGGGACGGCGATTGGGTCCCATTTCTCCCCCGCGAGCCCATTTTATCAGGATCTGACCGAAGAATTTTCGTATAATCCGGAAAAGGCCAAGGCCTTGCTGGCCGAAGCAGGCTATCCCAACGGATTTTCATTCGATTTCAAAGTACCAAACCGATCCTACGCGCAGCGCTCCGCCGAGATTCTGCAGGCGTTTTTTGCGCAAATCGGTGTGACCGCGAATATCCAAAGCTCGGATTTTCCCGCCGCATGGATTCAGGACGTGTTCAAGGACACCAATTATGACATGACTATAATCGGTCATTCAGAGCCTTTGGATATCGGAATTTACGCGCGCGACCCGTATTATTTCAACTATGACAGCAGCGATTTCCGCGCCAAAATGGACAAAGTCGCCACCGCCACCAGCGAGGCCGAACGCGAGGCAGGCTACCGTCAGGCCCAAGAGGTTCTCGCACAGGATTTGCCCGCGCTGTTCCTGTTTTCCTATCCTAAATTGGGCGTATGGAAGGCAGGGATTGAAGGCGTTTGGGAAAACGGCCCGGTTCCCGCCAATGATATGACGGATGTGCATTGGGTGAAATAGCCCTGCATTAACCAAACCTGCAACCCGATGGCGCTCTGTGCCATCGGGTCTTTCGAAAGCAAATCATGACACGATTACTGACACTATTTCGCGGCCTGCTGGTGACTGCGGCGGTTTTGCTCGCGGCCTCGTTGGTGATATTTTTGTTGATCGACGCCGCGCCGGGCGATCCGGCCGAGATCATGCTGGGCACCTCTGCACAAGCCGATACGCTGGCGGCGCTACGTCACGAACTTGGGCTCGACCTACCGTTGTTCAGCCGCTATCTAAGTTGGCTCGGCGGGGTCTTTGTTGGGGATTTCGGACAATCCTACACATATGGCGTTGCAGTCGGCGAGCTGATTGGCGACCGCCTGACCGTCACCCTGCCACTGACTGTGATGGCGACAGCTCTGGCTGTGGCGGTTTCGTTGCCACTTGGTGTGGTGGCGGCAGCGCGCCCCGGCCGTGCAGAAGATAATCTCGCATCGCTTTTTGCGCAGATCGGTATTGCGGTGCCAAACTTCTGGATCGGCCTGCTGCTTATCGTGACATTTTCTTTGAATCTCAAATGGTTCCCGCCGGGCGGTTTTCCGGGTTGGGAGGCGGGGTTCAACGCGGCCCTCGGTTCGTTGATTTTGCCCTCTATCGCCTTGGCTTTGCCGCAGGCAGCGGTTTTGACGCGAGTCACGCGCGCGGCGGTAATCGAGGTGACCAACGAAGATTTTGTCCGCACCGCCCGCGCCAAAGGCCTGACCAAGCGGCGCGCGCTCTGGCGGCATACTGTGCCAAACGCGCTGCTGCCGGTGGTGACGATGCTCGGGCTACAGATCCCGTTTTTGATTTCGGGAGCTGTGCTGGTTGAAAATGTCTTCAATCTGCCTGGTATCGGATCCCTTGCCTATCAGGCTCTGTCACAGCGCGATTTGATCGTCGTGCAGAATGTTGTGTTGCTTTTTGTAGCCATCGTTTTGGTGGTGAATGCGGGAACTGATGCGCTGTATGCCCGTCTGGATCCAAGGTTGAGGGCGCGCAAATGAACAGATTGCCAAAGTCGCTTTTTATCGGTGGATTTATCACCGCCGCTATGGTGTGCACCGCCATCCTCAGTCGGTTTTGGACACCGGCGGATCCGACGGGGATGAACATCTTACAACGCCTGAAGCCACCCGGACCGGCTGGGCTGTTGGGGACCGACCAGATCGGTCGCGATGTACTGTCGATTATCATGTCGGGCGCTTGGACTTCGCTTGGTATTGCCGTCGTCGCGACCGTCATTGGCGGCGCGATTGGCATCGGAATCGGCGTCATGGCTGCCGCAAAAGGCGGATCTGTCGAGCGTCTCGTGATGGCGTTAAACGGCGTGTTGTTTGCTTTTCCGCCCATCCTGTCGGCGATTTTGCTGGGGGCATTACTGGGCCCCGGCGGGCTTACCTCAATGGTCGCGATCGGGGTCTTTATGATCCCGGTATTTGCCCGCGTCAGCCGCGCAGCTGCAATTCAGATTTGGGCGCGCGACTATGTCAAAGCCGCCCGAATGGCGGGAAAAAACGATGTTCTAATCACGCTCGAGCATATTTTTCCTAATATTTCAGCTCAAATTATCGTGCAACTTGCGATTCAAACCGGACTTGCCATTTTATCAGAGGCGGGCCTGTCGTTTCTCGGCATGGGGGTCTCGCCGCCCACGCCCAGCTGGGGACGTATGCTTGCCGAAAGCCAGACATATCTTGCCAGTGCACCGCATCTGGTACTGGCGCCGGGTCTTGCCATCGCCATCGCCGTTTTAGGTCTGAACCTGTTGGGCGACGGGCTACGAGATCTGACCGATCCCAGACGGAGACAAAACACATGATGTTGGATGTCAAAGATCTACGCGTCGCGTTCAGGCGCGAAAACCAACCCGCAACCGAGGTTGTTCATGGTCTCAGCTTTTCGGTGAAGCGTGGCGAAACACTAGGAATTGTCGGCGAGAGTGGCTCGGGGAAATCTGTCGTCTCATTGGCCACAATCGGGTTGCTGCCCGGAACCGCGCAGGCGACGGGGCAGATCCTGTTTAACGGTCAGGATATCCTGACCCTACCGGAACCGGATCTGTGCACATTGCGCGGCGACAAGATCGGAATGATTTTTCAGGAGCCAATGACCGCCCTGAACCCCGCCATGCGCGTAGGCGCACAAATTGCCGAGGGTCTTATTCTCAAAAAAGGCTTCTCCAAAAAAGCCGCCCGCGCCGAGGCGCTGCGCCTGCTGAATATGGTGCAAATTCCCCGCGCGGCAGAACGGATTGACAGCTTTCCCCATGAAATGTCTGGTGGGCAGCGTCAGCGGGTTGGCATCGCAATCGCCTTGGCCTTGCAACCCGATCTCTTGATCGCGGATGAACCAACGACTGCGCTGGATGTGACAGTGCAGGCCGAAATTTTGAATATACTAGACGATTTGATCACCGAGCTGGGGATCTCGTTGGTGCTGATTTCCCATGATCTCGGCGTCATTGCTCGCATTACGGATCGCACGTTGGTGATGTATCGCGGCGCGGAAATGGAGCAGGGTCCGACCGAGGATATTTTGCGCCGCCCCGGTCATGCCTATACCCGCAAACTGCTGGCGGCGATGCCAAGTCGGGTGCGTGCATCGCTGGAGGTTGGCCCATGAGCACGCTTTTGGATATCCGAAACCTGACCCGTGACTTTCGACTGGGATCCAGTACCGTGACCGCGCTCGACAATGTGTCGCTAACCCTGAATGCAGGCGAGATACTGGGCATTGTGGGCGAGAGCGGCTCGGGAAAATCCACGCTGGCACGGATCGTGATGGCGCTGGATCTGCCAACGTCGGGCACGGTGGTTCTGGATCAACAAGACCTGTTTGACCTGAACCCGCGCGCGCTGCGCAAGGCGCGGCGTGATTTTCAAATGGTGTTTCAGGACCCCTACGGATCGCTCAATCCGCGCCATCGCGTTGGCCGTATCATTGCAGAGCCACTGCATCTGATTGCAGATGCGCCCAAAGGCTCGCAACGGCGCGCGATGGTTGGCGCCTTGCTTGCTGATGTCGGACTAGATCCGGAAGATCAGGACCGTTTTCCGCATGAATTCTCCGGCGGGCAACGGCAACGCATCGCCATAGCGCGCGCGCTGATTACCAAACCCCGACTGCTGGTCGCGGACGAGGCAACCTCGGCTTTGGATCTCACAGTACAGCGCCAAATTCTTGACCTGATCCTCGACTTACGCCGCAAACACGGGATTGCAGTGCTGTTCATCACCCATAACATCGGCGTGGTACAAGACATCTGTGACACTGTGGCGGTGATGCAAAATGGCAAACTGGTAGAGGTCGGCACCGCCAAGGCGGTGCTTGATGCCCCAAGCCAAATCTACACCCAGCGCCTGCTAGCGGCGGAGCCACGCCTCGACGTGATCGGGCGCAAAGCGCGCCACAGGTCGTGAGAGGCTCGATGACAAACATATTTACAACAAAGGGCACGCCATATGTCTGCACCGTCTGAAAAATCACAGGGCGCGTTGAATGTGCTGGACCGTCCAGCCGCTGAAATCCTGACGGAGTTCCGCAATCAAACCCTGTCTCCCGTGGATTATATGACGGCCTTGATCGACAGGGTGGAAACCGCTGAACCCCAAGTGAACGCCCTCTATTTGTTCCGCCCCGAGCAATCCTTGGCCGAGGCGCAGGCCGCCGAAGCGCGATACGCCAACGGCACGCCAAAAGGCGCGTTGGACGGGATGCCCGTCACCATGAAAGAGCTGATCGCCACCAAAGGTGATCCGGTGCCGATGGGCACCGCCGCCATTGATCCTGTTCCGGCAGTCGCCGACGCACCTACATCCGCGCGTTTACGCGAAGACGGCGCGATCCTTTTTGCCAAAACCACCTGCCCTGACTACGGAATGCTGTCTTCGGGTCTGTCCAGTTTTCACCCCCTGTCGCGCAACCCGTGGGATTTGACACAAAATCCAGGCGGCTCTAGCGCGGGGGCGGCGTCAGCAGGGGCGGCAGGCTATGGGCCGTTGCATATTGGCACGGACATCGGCGGCTCTGTACGATTGCCTGCGGGCTGGACCGGCCTGTTCGGCTTCAAACCCACGCAGGGACGCGTTCCCATTGACCCGTATTATACCGGAAGATGTGCCGGTCCCATGACCCCGACGGTCGCCGATGCGGCGCTATTGATGGATGTTATCAGCCGGCCGGATTGGCGCGACGCCACGGCGCTTCCGTATGAGCCGCTGAATTGGGACACACCGACGGCAAATGTGACGGGCCTCAAGATCGGGCTGATGCTAGAGGCAGGCTGCGGCACGGATGCAGACCCCGAGGTCGCAGCCGCTGTGGCTCAAGCGGCAGCGGTATTTGCATCCCTCGGCGCTGAGGTCGTTCCGATTGAGCCGGTTTTGACACGCACTATGTTGGACGGTCTGGATATCGCATGGCGGTCACGGTTCTGGGGCATGATGGAGGATCTAAGCCCGACACAACGGGCGAAAGTCCTGCCATACATTCACGACTGGGCCGAGGTGGGCGCACATGCCACAGCGCAAGATGTGGCACGCGGGTATGAACAAACCTTTGCCATGCGCCGCGCCGCGGCGGCAGCCTTTCAACAGGTTGATGTGATCTTGTCACCGGTGAACCCCGATGTGTCCTATCCGGCAGATTGGGCCTCGCCGACCAATGATCCGGCACGCCCGTTTGAACATATCTGCTTTACCGTCCCATGGAATATGGGCGAACAACCCGCCTGTTCGATCAATTGCGGGTTTTCGCAATCGGGCATGCCCATCGGGCTACAGATTGTAGCACCACGGTTTCAGGATGAACTGGTCTTTGCTCTCGCGCGGACCTATGAAGACTGGCGCGGACCGATCCAGAACTGGCCCCGTATTGGTCCCGTAGACACAGGAAACCCCTCATGAGCGAACTTGGCACCGCCCCAATTTGGGCGCTCACGGCGGCACAAACCGCGCGGGCGATCCGCGAGGGCCAGCTGTCAGCGGTTGAGGTTGCTCAGGCTGCATTGTCGCGGCTCGATACCGTTAACCCTACCCTCAACGCCGTTGTCGACCATCGCCCCGAAGATGTGCTGGCGCAGGCACGCACAGTAGACGCCAAACGCGCAGCCGGTGCGCCCCTTGGCCCCTTGGCGGGCGTACCGGTCACAATCAAGATTAACACCGATCAAATAGGCTATGCCACCAGCAATGGCCTGCGCGGGCGGGCCCATGTGATCGCAACCGAAAACAGCCCCGTGGTTGATGGTTTCCTCAACGCGGGCGCCGTTCTTTTGGGCCGCACGAATACCCCTGCGTTTTCCGCGCGATACTTCACCGATAACCAGCTGTTTGGCGCGACGCAGAACCCGCGTAATCCTGCGCTGACACCGGGGGGATCCTCGGGCGGAGCTGCTGCTGCGGTGGCTGCGGGGATAGGCGCGATTGCCCATGGCAATGACATCGGTGGCTCGATTCGCTATCCGGCCTATGCCTGCGGCGTACAGGGTCTGCGCCCGGGTGTCGGTCGTGTTGCCAACTACAATGCCACCACGCCAAACTGGTCCATCGGAGCACAGATGATGGCGGTCCAAGGCCCGCTGGCGCGCACTGTCGACGATGTCCGTCTCGGGTTCGCTGCCATGAGCGGCCGCGACATCCGCGACCCATGGTGGTTCGGCGAGACGCAGGATGTAACCGAGACGCCCAAACGCGCCGCGTTTTGTGCACACCCCGAGGGTATCGAAACCGCCCCCGAGGTCGAGGCCGCTCTGCGCGACGCCGCAGGTCGCCTGCGCACAGCAGGTTGGAGCGTGACCGAAGTCGACATGATGCCGCCGCTCAAAGAGGCCACGCGCCTGATGCATGTTCTGTGGCTGTCGGACAACCAAGACGCACTGTTGCAGGCCGCTCTGGACGAAGGCGACCCCGGAGCCATTTTCATCGTGAAAGGCGCGATCGATTGGATTGGCGATGTTGATGTCGCTGCACTGGGCGCGGCGCTGACCCAACGGGCGGGATTGATGCGCGACTGGTTTGCCTTTCTCGACGACTGGCCCGTGTTCTTACTACCGCCTTCGACCCAGCTGCCATTTCCCGTGGACGAGGACCTGAACAAAGGATTCATGCATATGGTTGAAAGCCAGTATTTCATGACCGGACTGCCGCTGATTGGCATGCCCGTCATGATGGTCTCGACAGGCGTAGTGGCGGAGAATACGCCGGTGGGTGTACAAATTCTTGCGGGACGCGGACGCGAGGAACTATGCCTTGACGCGGCCCAAGCGATTGAAATACAAAGTGATCCCACTTGGAGTTCCGGGGCTTAACCTATTACTCATCGACGCCCAGTGCTTTGCGATTGCCGCGCTCGACCACGCGGCTTTAACTCCAATAGGCATCGTCGGTATTGTTCTGACGCCAGATGCGAGCAAGACACGGCTTATTGTGGATCTTGAGGGGGACTTGGCTGGAATATTAGCAATGTCTGCGGATCAAGCGTCGCTTAAGAGGCCGAATTTTCTAGATATTGATACGTTTGGGGAGGTTTCGTCCCTGTTCTATCGCCTTGGCGATGGTGTTTCTCATTATGACGTAGGAATAAATGGTTGCGGGAGCTCGATTTGGACACTGTTTTCGAGGTTTTCACCAAACACGCATTTCTCGGTAAGTGGTCAGGAAAAATGTTTTTTCAATCCCCATAACTCCTTAAGTCTGTCTCACGAGCAGGACGCTTCTTCGCATCAGAATGCACGTCAAAAAACAGATGACAAAACACTGTTGATGCATAGGTAGATTTTCATCAAAATTTTCAAATTCGAGAAATCAGAGCGTCTTTATTTCAATCCATTGACGTTAAGATAAACAGAATACAATGAACTTGTCCCAGCAATGAATAGGCGGTTGAGTTTTGGACCTCCAAAGCACAAGTTGCCAACCATTTCAGGAATGTGAACCTTGCCAATCAGAGTGCCTGAGGCATCTATGCAATGTACGCCATCAGCCGCAGAGCTCCAAATCCGTCCCGCGCGATCGAGCCGAAAGCCATCGAATAAACCTTGGGTGCATTCCGCAAACACACGTGAGGCACCAAGGGTTTTTTCATCGCTATTAACCGTGATGGCACGGATATGTTTTGGGCCGTTTTCAGCATGAGTTGCGCCAGTCTCTGACACGAACAGCGTTTTCTCATCCGCTGAAAAAGCTAAGCCGTTTGGTTTGTCAAAATCCGTCGCAACGGCCGTGACTTCGCCTGAAATATCGTCGACACGGTAGACATGGCAGCCTGTCTGTTCAACTTCTGCCCGCTCGCCCTCGTAGTCCATCATGATGCCGTAGGACGGGTCCGTGAACCAAATAGATCCATCCGATTTCACCACCACATCATTTGGGGAATTGAGCGGTTTGCCTTGGTAGCTGTCTGCGATGACCGAGATCGTGCCGTCATGTTCGGTCCGCGTGACGCGGCGTGTGAGGTGCTCACAAGAGACCAACCGTCCCTGCCCGTCGACCGTATTGCCGTTAGAATTGTTCGACCCTTGGCGAAAGACCGACACTGAACCGTCGGTTTCATCCCAGCGCATCATCCGGTTGTTCGGAATATCAGACCACACGAGATAACGCCCTGCAGGAAACCAAGCTGTGCCTTCAGACCAACGCGCACCGGTCCAAAGCCGCTCAACACGGGCATGGCCAATAAAGCAGGCCTCGAATGATGGGTCTAAGCTCTCAAAACCTGCTCCGTCCAATTCACCAAACATGCTATTCTCCTTTACCAGACACGCGGCCCGCTCTTTAAGTCTTATCTTTAAATCTCGATACTTCTGAAGGTCGCATCACACCAAACCCTTGTTTTGGCATAGTGTTTCCTGGAAGTTCGGCGTCATCGCCCCAAATAGCTTGGTAAGTGTCATAGGCTCGGCGCTGTCTTTGCAAACGCACAGCAACAAGCGCAAGCAATCCCCACCAACCTGTCATGGCGGCCCACATCCAGATAGGCGCATTTGCCGCCCAAAGACCGGTCACAACCGTGACAATAATCAAGCCCAGAGCTGTATAGCCAACGATCTTATGGATGAGCTCAAAAGCCAAGCGGCGCGGCGTCATATCGAAGTGATCACCACGAAGCGTGCCATCGGGATGTGGCGCTGTCGGCCCACCTTTTGATCCCCGCAGAAAGCCTGACAAAAGCTGGAGTGCGCCAAGGCTCATGACCGTATAGCCTAAGAACTGGTGACGTCCTGCAGCCCCAATATTTTGCGCCGAGACCAAGATAAGAAGCAGGGCGGCGCAAGCAATGGCGAAGGATGCGATTTGTCCCCAAAAATGAACGCGCCACCAGAATGTGTTGTCCAACTCGCGCGGCCAGTCTTGATTGGGCATGATTTTATAAAACCGAGCAATCAAAATGGCCACAGGCGTCAGCGTGCCCCAAGAGAGAACCATGAGCCGCGCGTGCCACGAGAGAGCAAAGCCAATCTCATGGGGACGCGCGGCATCAATAGGGGAGAGGAGCCAATCAAGCATCAGCCTTTAACCGCACCCGCAGTCATGCCGGTGATAATTTGTTTAGAGGCAATGAATGTGAAGATGATCGGCGGGATCGCGAGCAGCATACCGGTGGCCATGATGACCCCCCAGTTGATGTCATATTCCGTGATCGAGTTCACGATGGTCACAGGGACTGTACGCGTGTTGCGGTCCAGCAGTGCGTTACCAAGCAAAAACTCATTCCAAGCGATGCGGAACGTAAAGATCGCCGCGGCCGCGAGGCCAGGTTTGATAATCGGCAAGACCACCAGGAAGAAAATCTGAATGGGATTTGCGCCATCCATGCGCGCGGCTTCCTCCAGTTGCATTGGAACTTGCACGATGAAGGATTGCAGGATCCAGATCACGAAGGGCAAGTTCATCGCGGTGTAAACCAAGATGATGCCAGTGAAAGTCCCGTCCAAACCATACTGAAATGTCCAGATGCCGAAAACTGGTACAAGCAAAACAGCAGGAGGAACCATACGCATCAAAAGCGTGGTCATGGAAACTGTGCCGCGGCCCATAAACTTAAAGCGCACCAAAGCGTAAGCCGCCATGCAGCCCATCAACAATGTGAGCCCAGTCGAGACAAGCGCAACATAAATGGAGTTGCCCAAAGCGCGCCCGAACGTCGGATCACAGTAATCGACATGGGATGGATCGTACCAAAGCACATCACAAAGCACGGTCTCATAGTTGGCAATTGTCGGCGCAAAGAAGAACGCTGAAACGGAGCTATCATACACATCCACATTGGTCTTAAATGAGGTCGCCAGCATCAAGATGATCGGCCCAAGGGACATGACCACCAACATGACGATGAGCATATAGAAAAGTGGGTTCTGGGTTTCTTTTTGAACAGACATTATTCAGCTCCCTTCGCAGCAGCTGCTTCAAGGCGAGCAGTACGATTTTCTTGCGATTTATTGTATGCGAACATTGCGATCGTCAGTGTCATCAGAACCATAAGCAACGTGTTTGACATGGCTGCAGCTTCCCCAAGTTCTTGGAATTCTTGCGCCGTACGGAAAATCCGCAGAGCTACAATTTCAGTCGACAAGCCGGGGCCGCCATTTGTGAGCACCATGATCACTTCGAGTACTTTGAAGGCGTCAATCAAACGCAGCATGAGTGTCACGATCAGTACCGGCAGCATCAAAGGCAGTTTGATGTAGATGATTTTTTGCATCTCCGTGGCACCGTCAATTTCTGCGGCTTCCAAAGCAGAGCGCGGCAAAGATTGCATCGCGGCGAGTGACAAAATGAAGATAAACGGCGTCCACTGCCAGACGTCGGCCATGACCACAGCCACAAAGGACCACGTGCTGTCAGAGAGCCAAGGAATGCCTTCATCAAAACCCCAGCTTTTAAGCGTGCGATTGAAAATGCCGACAGTCGGATGGTACATGTAGCGCCACATTAAACCGACAACGATCGGAGCAATCATCATAGGCAGGATGAAGACTGTGCGCAGCAGGGACATGCCTTTGATGTTACGATCAAGCAAGAGCGCAAGCCCCACGCCGATGATCATCTCAAGCGTCACAACCACTGCAGCGAATTTAACGGTCACCCAGAAACTCTCGCGGAACGCCGCATCATGCATCAGATTTACATAGTTGCGCAGGCCAATAAAATCAGCCTCTCCGATACGTTGGCTGGGGCTCCAATCCAAAAAACTGGCATAGATCATGTAGCCAATCGGATATAATAGAGCGACAGCGAGAATGATCGCGGCAGGTGCCATAAAAATATACGGAGTGAGCCGGTTAGCTTTGATTGCGATACTCATCAGCGTTGCCTTACCAGTTGAGAATTGAAGAGAAATTGGGACCGTCGTTCGATCTCAGAAAATTTTGATCTCAGGGGATGCCCCGCATTTCTGCGAGGCATCAGGGGATTTACTGCCAAGTGTAGTAGCCAGCATCTTCCATGATCTTTTTGGCGCGTTCAGCAACACCGTCGAGAGAGGTCTGAATGTCAGCACCTTCTGTCAGAACTTTGGACATTGTTGTGCCCAAGTCAGCATTGATCTTACCCCAAACTGGGATGATTGGACGCCAGTCTGGATCTGCGTTTTTCAGCGCTTCACCAAAGATCGCCATGTGTGGGAACTTCGCATTCACATCAGCATCTTCATGCGTTGAGTAACGTGATGGGTTGCCGCCAGCCAAAGCGATGAGCTTGTCGGCTTTCTTAGACGTCAGCCACTGCATCAAGAGGAACGCTGCTTCTTTGTTCTCAGCATTTTTAGGAATGCCGATACCGAAACCGCCCGTTTGTGATCCCGCACGCACACCAACTGGATGAGGTGCCCATCCAACATTACCAACCACTTTGGATCGGCTCGGATCGTTCACTTGACCAGCAAAGACAGTAGAGTCGAGGAACATCGCAGAAGTACCCTGCAAGAAGGATGCACCCGCTTCAGCAAACCCAAATGTTGCCGCGCCTTCGGTCCCGCAATCGACGATTTTTTTGAGCGCTTCAGCTGCTTGAACACCTGCGGCGTTGTTCACAATCGGGTTCCAGTTGTCATCAAAGATGCGGCCGCCAAGAGGCGCGAGGTGCAACAAGAACGCGTGGCTAGCGTGGTGGCCAGAAGCCGCACGAGATGCAAGACCGCCCATACCCGGCTCGAGCTCAGGGATTTTACATGCAACATCGAGCAGTTCTTCATAGTTTGTCGGAACTTCAAGGCCGTGCTTGTCGAAGATGTCTTTACGGTATCCAAGGATAGACGTTTCAGAGCCAAACGGTAGACCGTAGAGGGATCCCGTTACGCCTGGAAGATATCCTTTTTCACCACCGGCTATGCCGACATTGGCGACATAGCCTTCGACCAAATCCGCAGCATCATAGCTTGGATCAGAGAGCTTAGGGTTCATAAAGTACCGTGCAAGGTTCTCAAGCTGATCCGCGTAAACGTAATCCGCTTTTGAAAATACAACATAGGCCAAAAGATCGTAATCGCCTGAGTTTTTCGTCAATTCAAGCGTCTGTTTTTCACGCATTTTCAGGTATTGAAGCTGGTCCACTTCGACGCGGATGCCCGTCTCTTTTGTAAACTCAGGCAGGACTTTCATCACCGCATTGTAATGTGGGTGCGCAGGAAAGTTCACGACCAAAGTCGTGCCTTCATACTCGTCATATGGCCCAGCCACAGCAGCGGCTGCCGTCATTGAAAGCGCTGCTATAGCACTGACAAGAGTGGTCTTGATATTCATCATTTTTTTCCTCCCAGAAAATGAAAATATTGAAGATATAAGTTTGCCTTAAAGCGCGACTTCGGTCTCTTGATCAAAGAGATGCACGCCTTCAGGGTTGATCGCAAAACGAAGCTGGCCATTACGGTCGATTGGAATATCAGACTTCAACTCAACCTCGACTTTTTGCCCACCACATTCACAAAGCAGCACTGTTTGCGCCCCGATATATTCAGATACGACAATACTCAGAAGCAATGACTGATCGCCTGCGGCATCCGGATTGTAGACCAAGTCCGATGGGCGAACGCCAAGTGTCACTGTGCGCGCGGAATGCGCCCGAGCGACATCCGCTTTTGTCCGCGGTAACTTCACACTGAAGCCCTGCCCTTCAACAAAAATTTCACCCGATTTTTCAATG
Organism: Pacificibacter sp. AS14; assembly: GCF_038899935.1. Classification (NCBI taxonomy): domain Bacteria; kingdom Pseudomonadati; phylum Pseudomonadota; class Alphaproteobacteria; order Rhodobacterales; family Roseobacteraceae; genus Pacificibacter; species Pacificibacter sp. AS14. Next base: position 33,289 of record NZ_JBBMQI010000006.1, on the reverse strand, counting down.
ATTTCCCCTTCAAGGAAGTTCATTGGCGGCATTCCTAAGAAGCCCGCGACAAATTTATTTGCAGGGTTTTTGAATAACTCTTTGGGCGTGCCTTGCTGTTGAATGTAACCGCCGTTCATGACGACGATCCGGTCTGCAAGTGTCATCGCTTCGATTTGATCATGGGTCACGTAAATCATGTTTTTGCGAACACGTTGGCTCATCAACGCCAGCTCCGCGCGCATTTGACCACGTAATTTCGCATCGAGATTTGACAGCGGCTCATCAAATAGGAACGTGCTGCTGTCGCGCGTCAATGCACGCCCCATCGCAACGCGTTGACGCTGCCCGCCAGAAAGCTCTCCGGGCTTGCGATGCAAGAATGGGGTGAGACCTAGCGTCTCCGCCACCGCAGAAATCTTTTCATCAATTTCTGCCTTTGGCATGCGTTGCAAGCGCAGAGCAAAAGACATGTTCTTTGCAACATTCATATGAGGGTAAAGTGCGTAATCTTGGAACACCATCGCCAAGTCCCGTGCTTTCGGCTCCAAATGACTTACGGGCTTTCCGTCGATGTAAATCTCACCTTCGGTAACGCTCTCCAAGCCCGCAATCATACGCAGTGTCGTAGACTTGCCGCAGCCAGAGGGGCCAACGAACACAGTGAACTCGTTTTCATCCATCTCAAGATCAATGCCGTGGAGTACCTCAAAGGCTCCGTAACGCTTCACCAGTCCTTCTAAGACAATCTTTGGCATAGTTTTCCCCTACCTACCGTAAGCAACCCCGTCGCAGGCGCTGATCTTGTTACCGGTCACAATAGCACAAATGTTACCGGTCACAAAGAAGAATTTACGAAATATTAATTTTAGAAATCAGATAGTTAATATCATGCGCAGCTTTGTCTAAAAATGGGGTTTGCAGGAACCTCAATATGATTCGTAGTTTTCTCTGAATCATCCGCTTGCAATAGCCGTGCAATCAGTGCGCCCGTCTCGCGTCCGATGATCAAGGGCTCCACCATAACCGTTGTGATGGACGGGAATGCAAAGCGCGAAACTTCGAAATTCCCGAAGCCAGCGATCGCCACATCTTCGGGCACTCTCACTCCTTTAGCGAGCAAATAACTCTGAACGCCAAAGGCGGCCAGATCCGACACACAAAAAATACAATCAGCATCAGGCCAAGCGGCCATGATCTGTTCTCCAGCTTGTGCACCAAGTTCAATCGACAAAGGAGGCTTTCCAAATTTCATCACACGATCACCGTCTAGCCCCGCGGCTTTCATGGCGGCGACGAAGCCTTTTCGGCGTGCAGCTCCACGCGTCCAAGCTTCATCTTCTTCGCCCAAGAATATGATGTTTTTATAGCCTTTGGCAATGAGTGCTTGCGTCATACGAAAGGCAGCATGCTCGTTTGAAAACCCGACAGTATGACCAATCGCCCGCTCAGGACGTTCCCAAATTTCAATGATTGGGATGTCCACGCTGCTCAACAATTCATAGGTACGTTCAGTATGCCCATCATAGGACAGGACCATTGCCTCAGGTCTACGGCGCAACAACGCTTCAACCAAATGTTCTTCACGTTCGGAAGAATAGCCTGTGTGACCCAGTAAAATCTGCAGATCAATTTTTTCCAACTCTTCGGTCAGCCCTTGAATGGTCTGCGCAAAGTGAAGGTTATTCAAAGAGGGTAGAAGCGTGGCGACGAAGCCGGATTTCTTAGTGCTCAGGCTACCTGCCATTTGATCAGGAACGTAATTAAGTTCTCTTACAATCTTTAAAATATGCTCACGGGTTTCAGCCGAAATAGGACTGTTTTTTTTGAGAGCCCGTGAAACCGTCATGCGCGACACGCCAGCGGCTTTGGCAACGTCGCGCATGGTAACTGGTGTTTTAGGTTTGTCGGATGAGCTGGGGCGATTGGGCAAAGTCGGAACTTTCAAATTGATGTGTTTGAAAGATAGTAGCGCTCACTCCCCAGCAAAGCTAGTTACCCTTTTTGCAGCTCTTACGGCAAAATTTGCAACTCCGGATGCAAAAGTGCGTTTGGCACGTCTTGGTAGGACACGGGGCGCAACCAACGTGCAATTGCTAAGGTTCCAACGGACGTCACGCGCACATCTGTGCTCGCGGGGTAAGGCCCGCCATGCATCATTGCTGAGCACACTTCGACGCCTGTTGGGAAGCCATTGCACAAAATACGTCCTGCTTTTTCCTCCAAGATCGGCATCAAAGTACGTGCTAAATCAGCATCGCCATCATCGAGGTGCAGCGTCGCTGTCAGCTGTCCTTCAAGCTCTTCAGCCAACTCTTGCATTTGCGCAGCATCATCACATTCGATCAAAACACCCGCAGCCCCGAAGACTTCATGCTGCAGTTCTGGTGTTTTCATCCAAGTTGCTGCGTCAATTTTGAAGACGGCAGGCGATGCATGACGAGCAACGTCTGACCGCGCGCAACTGCCCAACTCCTGCATCAAACCTGCAAAGCCTTTCACGCCCGTTTCAAACGCCGAGTGAATGCTGTCCGTCAGCATTTTTTGCTCAGGAGCATTGGCCAAAGCTTTCACTGCACTGGCCGTGAAGGTGTCAAAATCGGTGCCTTTAACCGCCACAACAACGCCCGGGTTTGTGCAAAATTGCCCCGCGCCCATGACGAGCGAGCCAATCCATGCAGCGCCAAGAGCATCAGCACGGTTCGCCAATGCATTTGGCAGCATAAAGACTGGATTTACCGAACCAAGCTCGCCGTAAAACGGGATGGGATGAGGACGCGAATGGCAAAGGTCGTAGAGTGCGCGCCCGCCACCGAGTGAGCCAGTAAAGCCGACCGCACGAATATCTGGGTGTTGTACCAAAGCAGTGCCGATAACACGGCCAGGGCCTTGCAACATTTGGAAGGTTGCCGCAGGCATGCCGCAAATTTCCATGGCTTTTGCCACAGCTTGCCCAACCAACTCAGCAGTGCCTGCATGCGCCTCGTGACCCTTCACGATGACAGGGCAACCCGCAGCCAAAGCACTCGCTGTATCGCCGCCTGCAGTGGAAAATGCGAGTGGGAAGTTGGACGCTCCGAAGACCACAACAGGGCCAACTGGGCGATGGGTCAAGCGCAGATCAGAGCGCGGCAGCGGCGCACGATCAGGCAAAGCTTCGTCAACGCGAATGTCGAGATAATCGTCTTGCTCAATCACATCCGCAAACATACGAAGCTGACCTGTCGTGCGGCCTCTTTCGCCATTGAGACGCATGTCCGGCAAACCGGTTTCGGCGCAACCTGTCATGGTGATTTCGTCGCCCAAGACATCCATTTGCTCGGCGACACAGCGCAAGAACGCAGCGCGATCCTGACGTGAGACAGCCGCAACGGCGCGAAAGTCGCGGCGCGCAGCCAAACAAGCTGCATCGACTTGTGCCGCTGAGGCTTGTGCAAATTCCATACCATCCAGATCCGCACTTGCGCGCAGTTGGTCCGATCCTTGCCATGCCCCATCGATGAGATTTTTTCCAGTCAGCATTTTATTTACCCCAGTTCAAAACAAGTGGATCAAGCGGCTTGAGCAAGCTGATCAAGCGCGTACGGATATCGGCGTGTAGCGGTGCGATTGGGTGACGGCAGAAATCGGATTTGATGACGCCGCCTTCAACCATAGCTGCCTTACAAGACTGCCAACCACATTGGCGGTTCTCATGATTAATCGCCATAGCCACACGGCCGTAAGCTGCAGTAGCTTCATCCATGCGTCCCGCGTGAAAGTGGGTCAGAACCGGCTTGATTTGGTCTACGATCATCCCTGATGTCATCGTCCCAGTTGCGCCTGCATCGAGATCAGCAAGCAACGTAATGGCCTCTTCGCCGTCGAATGGCGCTTCAATCGCATCCCCGCCCAACGCAATAAGGTCGCGCAATTTGTTGGCGGCCCGAGGGCATTCGATTTTGAACAGTTTGACCATCTCAAGCTCAGTGGCCATTTTGACCAAGAGCGGCACTGGAAGATCAACGCCAGAGAGCGGCGCATCTTGCACCATGATCGGGATACCGACTTCGCTCACGGCGGCGAATTGCTCGAAGGTTTGCTGCGCATTCCCTTTGAGCAAAGCACCGTGATATGGCGGCATCATCATGACGATATCAGCGCCAAGGCTCTTGGCGAAACGTGCACGCTCAACCACGATCTGAGTTGCAAAGTGACTGATGGTGACAATCACAGGCACGCGGCCAGCAATGTGATCGATGGAGAGCTTCGTCAACACTTCGCGCTCGGCATCCGAGATCAAGAACTGCTCGGAGAAGTTGGCCAAGATACAAATACCATCAGCCCCTTGATCGATGAGGCAATCGAGCACGCGCTTCATGCCCTCAAGATCAAGCGTGCCATCTGGATTGAACGGCGTTGGCGCGACTGGCCAGATACCTGTGTATGCAGAGTTCATGTCGATTTACTCCACGATATCAAAGTTATGCAGGTGTTTGTCTGAGATCGTGATTCCAAGACCTGGTTTGTTATCATCGAGATCGATGTAGCCATCAACGGCATCAGGATCGCCTTCAAAGATGTAGTAGAATAACTCGTTGCCCACTTCGACATCATGCACAGGGAAGTATTCCGCGATCGGGCAGTTCACGTTCGCCATAGTCAGGTGATAGTTGTGCATCTGGCCAGCATGCGGGATGACTGGGATTTGGTAAGCTTCTGCAATTGCGTTGATTTTTTGCGCCGCTGTGATGCCACCAACGCGATTTGTATCGTACTGCAGAACGCTGACGGCTTTCTTCTCCAACAGCTGCTGACAACCCATAATGGAGAACTCGTGCTCGCCGCCAGAAATCGGTACGATCCCCATAGCGTTGAGTTCGGCGTAGCCATTTACATCATCCGCGATCACCGGCTCTTCGAGCCAACGTGGCTCATATTTGGCCAATTTCGGCAACATACGTTTGGCGTAATCGAGGTTCCAACCCATGTAACATTCGAGCATCAAATCCACATCGTAGCCCAAGACTTCGCGCAACGCTTCAACGCGTTTGAGGTTCTCGCGCATCCCCTTCATGCCGTCTTTAGGACCAAAGCCAAAGCGGGTTTTAAAGCCTTGATACCCGTGCTTCATCGCCTCTTCAGCTTCCGCCTGCATAGACTCAATTGAGCCAGAGTAGAGTTTAGAATAATACGCTGGAATTTTCTCTTTTGTACGTCCACCGAGCAGTTTGAATACAGGCTTATTTGTCAGTTTACCCATCAAGTCCCAGATCGCCAGATCGATCGCTGAGATAGCCGTCATGCCAATGCCTTTGCGGCCCCAAGCATGGGAGCGGCGGTACATTTTGTCCCAAATGTAAGCGTAATCAAATGGATCTTCACCGATCACCATCGGCGCATACCAATCATCGATGGCCTTTTTCACAACAGTCGGAGCAAGGGCTGCATTGCCGATGCCGATTGTGCCATCATCTGTCTCAACTTCGACAGTCAACCATTGGTGAAAACGGAAAGACGCCATTGCATCGCCTTTGTCCCAAAGCGCATCAGAGGCATTGGTACAAAAATTGCCGGATGGAGGCACAGTCGGCCCTTTCCAGTTCCAGACACGGGTGCGGATCGATTTGATTTTCGTCATAATTCTATTCCTTTAATGCCAACGCAAAGCGAGGCTTGTTATTTATGCGTCGCGCGAGGCGCGATGTGTCTTGGCCATGCGTACCAGCAATGCAAACGCTTGTTGCGTTGCGCCGACGTTGGCTTTATTTTGTCCTGCGATATCAAAGGCCGTTCCATGTGCAGGGGTCGCCACAGGAATAGGCAGCCCACCGGCAACAGTGACACCGCGTTCAAAGCCCATCAGTTTAATCGCAATTTGACCTTGGTCGTGATACATGGTCACAACCGCATCAACCTCGCCGCGCATGGCTTTGAGGAACACGGTGTCCGACGGCCAAGGGCCCGTGACATTCATTTGCTTGTCTTGGAACTTTTTGATCGCAGGCTCTAAGATGTCGATCTCTTCGCGGCCAAATTTGCCGTTGTCACCTGCGTGTGGATTAAGAGCTGCCACCGCAATAGATGGACGTTCATTGCCCGCGCGGCGCAAAGTGTCATTGGCAAGATTGACGGCGCGCGTCACGCCCTCTTGGCTGATGTTTTCAGCAACGTCTTTAATGCCAATATGGCTGGTCACGCGGGTCGTCATCAACTTATCGAGCACGTTGATCTCTGAGTGATACCCTTCAAAGCCCAAGTAGCGTGCCATATATTTATGTTCATCTTCAGCGTTCAAACCTGCAGATGTCATAGCGGCTTTGTTGAATGGCGCGAAGAGCACACCATCCACGAGGCCAGCTTGCGCCAAATCTAAAGCCTTATCGAGGCAGCGCAATGAGGTGGTGCCGCCCGCGACTGTCACCTCAGAGATTTTCACATCATCCTTATCAATGGTCTCCATCTCAAGATGAGACAAACCAGATTGATCTGCGATGTCAGCTTCCTCGATCGCATTCAGTTCAACAGGCAAATCCGCTTGCTCAGCGCCCTGCTGCCACAGATGACTGTCTCCAACCAAAACAATGTCAGCGGCCTCAAGCGTGCCATTTTCATTGAGCAATCTCGCGATCAACTCTGGGCCAATCCCTGATGGGTCTCCTGGCACAATTGCAATACGTGGCTTGCTCATGACAACCCCTCCCAATGTTTTGAATACCCGTCTGGCAAAATCACCATGACGTCTGGCTCAATGCCTGTTTCGAAGGTCTGGACGACTTCAAATGTGTCTAAGTTAAACCGTTGCACTTGTTTGCAGTCGATGGCGATATAGGCAAAAGCCGCCTCATCATCGATGCATAGAGCCAACGGGTTGGCTGGCGTTTTTTGCTCATGGAGCATTTCGCCCGTGGCCTCATCAAAAACCGAGAAAGAACCTCCAAAGTGGTTCATCGTCACGAGACGATTGCGTTTGCCATCATAATAAATGCGACATGGGTCATCCGGCGTAGGAAAGCTGCGTTTGATCTCAAGCGTGTTCGTATCAATCACTGCCGCCGTATTGGAAATACGTTGCGACGTGTACAAAAGCCCGGCGTCTTCACGCAAGCAACGCCCCTCGGGTTTCTCGCCCGTTTTGATGGACACAGGCTCGAAATTCGCATCACGCGGCTTGAACATTGTCACATCGCCAGAGGTCAAGTTCATGGAATAAGCTGTATCGCCATCACTGCTCAACGCAAACAGATGCGATTTAGATCCGCCTGTTGGCGTGATATAATCCCAACCTTGATCAAAAGCGCGCGGGTTGTCTTTTACCAGCAAATGCGCGGTCCATTCTGAGAGAACATACAAACGACCCTTATCGTCCAGTTCAATCCCATGCGGACGCGCGTGTTCGCCCAAATCATAGGTGTGCGCGATAGCTTGTTTCTCAATGTCGACAACGATCACCGAGCGCCCATCGGTGCCATCAATACCGGAGTTTTGCACGCCGTAATGGCCGACATAAGCGTATTTGAAATCCTTATCGACCACGAACTCATGAGGGTAATCAGGTAGGCCCAATCGCCCCTGCAGGGCTCCCGTTTCAATATCATACCAGCTCACGCAGTGACTGCATTTCTCAATTAGCATCATGGACTGCGCCACGCGAATCTCCTTCAGGCGTAAATTGTGACCGGTAACACACCTACCGAACACCGGTGACTTGGTCAAATAGAATTCGTAAATTGGGCGGCGCAAAACGCCGTCCAAAGACTTTAGCGTTCGAGAGCGCCAACACCTGAGAAACGGAAAGATTCCACCTTAACGACTGGTCCGAATTTCCGCGACCACCTCTCTGCGCTTTGGTCTCATTTACGATTTCATAAATATGTTTTGAGATTTTGGCTGACAGTGCTGCCAGCACTGTCGGTTGAACGGACGCTATTATTTATGCGCCGGTTCGGTTTGGGGATAGGCGCGGCCATTGCCTACCAGAACGGTCCACCCGCGACTGTAGCCGCGTTTGACTACAGCTACCTTGTCTTCAGCCTGATCTGGGGCGGTCTGTTCTTCGCAGAGTTGCCCGACGCGCTATCGTTGGCGGGGATCGTTGTTATTGTCGTGGCCGGGTTCCTGTCGCTGCCACGCCGAACAAGGAAGACCGCATGAGTACGGAAGCAGACCTCGGGGCACGTAACTCTGTCCGCACAGCAGCCATCGGTGCAAAGCGCAGCGAATGTCCGGCTCCCGCCCATTCTGTTGAACAACACCGTGTTGCTGGTGCAGAAAATATCGCTTCAAACAAAACGCGAGCGCCTTTTTAGAAGGCTTTGCCTTCGCGTCGGGCGGCTAGATTTTGTGGATGCGTAAAGCTTGGCTCGGAGATACGATCAACCCCCTCAGCTTTGCCGAGGACCGTGGCCGAAGGGACGCTGCGTTCTGGAGATGTCGCCTTGGTCGTGATGGAGCTATCGCAATCACCCCCGCCCAAGGATATCCTGAGATTTCACAACCGCGCGGATTTCGACGGCGGCGTCATCGATCACATAATAGATCGCATGCTTTTCATAGACTGACCTGCGGTATCCTTTGCGGATATCATCTACGGCGGGATACATCTTGGGATGCTCGCAGATGTGCTCAAACCGCGATAGCAGACCGTCATAGTAGCGGTCAAAGAGCCAATCTTTAAGGCGCTGCCCTGTTGGCGCATAGGCTTCATCATCTTTGACCAATGCCCACCATGCTTTTTGTTGCTTCATGCTCGCCATGGTCAAATTTCGAACATCAGTCACAGAAATATCGTCGTTGCGATAGGCAGTCAGGATCGGCGCATGCAGCCGCCCAAGGGCAAGGCGTTGGTTCACTCGGCGCGCGGTGATGCCAAATGTATGCGCGATCTCATCTGCACTGCGACCTTCTTTGATCAGCTTGGCAAAGGCTTTGTATTGATCCACCTCATCCATCGGCAGACGCTCAATATTCTCTGCCAACGAGGCCTCAATCGCGGCGGCATCGTCACCCGCTGCCATAACCAAGCAGGGCAACGGGTCAATTGTGCTGTCTTCGGCAATGATGCGGCAAGCGTTCAAACGGCGTTGTCCCGCGATGACTTCAAACCCGTCTGCGATCTTGCGCACCAAAAGCGGTTGCAGCACGCCAAGGGCACGGATGCTGCTCACCAGATCGGCACAGTCCTTCGCGCCGAACTTACGAACATTCAATGGGCTGACGGTCAGTTGGTCTAGGGCAATATGTTGCAATGTCATGATGGTTTTCCTGTTCTGATACCGATGCAAAAGCGCACCCCGAACCCCCTCGCGCGCGGGGCTTGGGGCTGCGCTCTGATCAAGCGCAGCGATATATCAGACGGGTTAAGCACGCGTCGCATTGCGCAGTCTTTCAACTGTATTTCAAACAGAGTTTTCTAAGTTGGACGCACCCAACGCTGACAGTACGTCATCAAATATAACTGTAGCCAAAACTAACATCGAAACGGGACGGCAATACCGGCTGATTACCCAACCGCGCGCCCTTCAACCATAGCCGACCATGGACCTGCATATCCTCGACTTCGAGATCTGAAAGCTGCGTGTTATCCAACCAAAGCCCGCCAAACCATTCAGAGTTTGCAAATTTGGTCACACCTTTGACATTTGCATCAGCCAACGAAAAATTACCGTATCCATCCACGTTTGACAGGTCCAAAGGCCCGCCAATAGATGCGCGGTCGAACTGCGTCACGCCTCGAAACTCTGCATTGGTGAACATTGCAGTTTCGCGAATTACCGCTTGATCAAATCTTGCGTCATTGTGAAAAAGCGCACCACGAAAATCAATATCCTTGGCCGTAATACCGTTAAACCAACTAAGCCCCAGAAATGTTGTACCTTCGGCACTCACCCCATCAGGAAACGACGCGCCAGAGAAATCCACCCCAGCGACAAGCGCACCATCAAGGACAAGGCGCCCCTCGCAGGTCACGCCGCGCAAATCGACCCGCATACCAAACGTATGTGCGACCTCGATTTTGGAGCGGATATCTTGAGCTTTCATTATTCAGCCTCGACAGTAGCGAGCACAGTTTCGGCCCAAGGCAGCGCCACGTCTTCGGCCATATCACTGCCCGAAGCATCATGTGTCACGCGCTCGGTAATGAGTGTCGCCCCTGCGCCGATGAGCATCTCTTCAATCTGTTTTGATCCAAGGTTGAAAGTTTCGTATTCACGATCACCTAGCCCAAAAACACCAAACCGAAGTCCATTCAAATCGGGAGCGTCCTTCATCGCCTCTGCAAATGGTTTCGCCGATGCGGGCAATTCGCCATCGCCATAGGTCGAGCACACAACAAGATACACACGCGCTATATCTAAATCTGTTGGGTTCACATCCGAAAGGTTTTCCATTAAGATATCATGCCCTGCATCCTCGAGAGCAGCTTGGATATCTTCGCAAAGCATTTCCGCATTGCCTGTTTCGGTCCCGTACAAAATGGTAACGTCCATCAATTGACCTCTTTTATCGTGCTGGCCTGATGCAACATCTCGGCCCGCGTGTGGATTTTTGTTCTACAACGTGCGGCCATAGCCTGTGTTGTCTCATGCTCATTTATGCGTTGCCAACCTTGGTAAGTCACCATATTGGCGGCGCTTAAACCAAGTACATCTTGGCCCATTTTTTCACAATCGAGGTTTTGTTCGATGTCTTCAACAATACGAGCAGCAAGTGCCAAGCTGTCGGTGCGGTTTTCTGCAATCGTACCGCGAGGACCGCGCCGAAACCAGCCCGCAGCATAAAGCCCCGCAGCAAGATGCCCATCATCAATTGCTTCGGCAGACTCGATCAAAGCATCGCGATCTACGCTTGCGTCAGAACAAAACCCAATCGCAGTGATCAAGGCGTCGCAAGAGATCGTTTCAGAACCCTGCTCGGTCTCGACCGACAAGCCTGTGATTTTCCCATCTTGGGTTTCGATCCCCTTTGGCTGGCGGCCAAAAGAAAAAGTGATGCGCTTTGATCCGGTGTTTAACCCATCAATACTGCGCAAAGCCTCAAGCCCCTTTTCACCCCCAGATAGCGGGTCATCGACACGAATAGACACGTCTTCAAGTTTGCCCAATTCCCTGATCATCACAGGATCGAATTTCGCAAATTGCGCCGCAGACCGTCCGATGATGGTCAAGCTGGTAATGTCGCGTGACGTTAACCACTGGGTCGCACGAGGTGACAGATCAGACCCGTTAAATTCGGTTTCACCTTTTGCCAACAGTCGCAAAATATCGACCGCAACATTGCCGTTGCCAAGGATAACAACATCCCCGCCAATATCAGGCAAATCAGGTGCATCAGGGTGATCATACAGGGCACGCGTTAATTCCCCTGCACCGATCACACCGTCAGCTGTGTCAAAGTTCAAACTGCGATCGCCTGCAAGCCCTGCCGCCAAAACAACACCGTCATAGGCATCGCGGAGTTGATCTAAAGTGACATCTTGGCCCAACGTAACATTGCCAAAAAAACGTGCGCCTTGACGAGTGAAAACACGCTCAAATTGACGCACAATGTTTTTGGTGCCTTGATGATCCGCCGCCACGCCATAGCGCACAAGTCCATAAGGCACGGGAAGCTTGTCATAGACATCAACCTGCCAGTCAGGACGCAGTTTCAAAAGCCCTTGCGCAGTGAAACACCCAGACGGACCAGCACCGATGATCGCAATTTTACGCATCTCAGCTCTCAGAATTTGTGGCCGCGACTGTAGCGGCTGCCCATGGATGAGGTTGCCCTGTTAGGTCAACATAAACTGACTTTTGCACCATGTAAGCGCGCAAACCTGAACGACCTTTTTCGCGGGCCATGCCGCTGTCTTTTTCGCCGCCAAAAGGCGCTGACGCGGAAAACTGCTTGTAGGTATTGACCCACACTGTTCCCGTGGTGATGGCACGCCCCAAACGCATAGTGCGTGGGAAATCTTTGCTCCACAAGCCGCAAGCTAACGCATACTCATTGTCGTTAGACAGCGCGATGACTTCTTCTTCTGTGTCAAATGGCATCACCACAAGCACAGGGCCGAATACCTCTTCGCGACAGATTTTGTCGGTGTTTTTCACGTTGCCCAAAATGGTTGGCAAATAAAATGCGCCATCCGCCAATGCGGGGTCATCTGGGCGCTTGCCGCCTGCAAGAACCGTTGCACCCGCAGCCACTGCATCATCAACGAATTCTTCGACAGAGGCGCGATGATCGGGATGCACAAGACACGACACTTGCGTCGTCGGATCATGTGGATGCCCCACTTTGAGCGCCTTCGTTGCTGCAACAAGACGCGCTAAGAAACTGTAATAGATTGAGCGTTGTACAAAGAGGCGCGCGCCCGCGATACAGCTTTGGCCCGTCGATGAAAAGACACCAAACAGAATGCCAGACAACGCAAGATCTTGATCGGCATCCTCAAAAACAATGGTGGGTGACTTGCCACCGAGTTCCAATGACACAGGCATCAATTTTTGCGCGGCCTGCACAGCAAGATTGCGCCCCGTTGATGTACCTCCCGTAAATGATACGCGTCCAATATCAGGATGCTCAACCAACAGGTTTCCAATTTCACGCCCGGCCCCTGGAAGCACAGAAAACAAACCTTTGGGCAAGCCGGATTCTTCGACTATCCGCGCAAGTTCCAGTGACACCAGCGGCGACCAGCTTGCAGGTTTTAACAACACGGCATTCCCAGCCGCCAAAGCTGGTGCAACTTTTTGCGCATCAGATGCGATAGGCGAATTCCAAGGCGTGATTGCAGCAACCAAACCGATAGGATCCCAAACCGACAGCGTCATCGCGGTGCCGCGTTGGGTTGGCAAATCTTCGTCAGAGGTTTCTAAAACAGCCCCGAAATAGCGAAAAGTGCCTGCCGAAGACGTCGCCAATGCACGCGTTTCCGTCAGAGTCTTACCTGTATCACGGGTTTGAATGCGCGAAATACGATCAATATTTGCTTCGATTCCATCCGCAATACGATATAAATACCGCGCGCGTTCATGGGGTTTCAATGCGCGCCATGCCGGATCAGCTTGGGCGGTTTTCGCACGCGCGATAGCCCGTTCGCCATCTTCGCGTGATGCGCCCTTGAGAACACAATTGATAGACCCATCAGCGGGAAAAATCGATGTGATCGGCGCGCCAGTGCCCGTCTCCCAAACACCGCCAACATAAAGTTGGCCATCGGGTAGCTCTGTGATGATGTCGTCTTTCATCTCGTTCTCCTCAGATCGCAATTGGACCAAGCCGATTGCGAATTTCACGTAGAACCGAATATACGGTCGCAAGCGACGTTTTTACGTTGCCGCCGCTCGCCTTATTGGCGATGTCCACTGAAAAAGTGGCCAGTGGCGAAATTAGTTCATAACGATGCGAATTACCTGTTGCAGCGGGGTCCGCAATCAGCGTGACATGAGTGTCATCAAACCCACCACCAGCCAAAGCCAAGGCCGCCGCCACATTGGCGTTTTTCGGATAAGCGCAGGCCGCCTCTCTGGCTGTGCCACGGAAGAATTCCAACACATGATCAAGTGTATCGAGGTCAACGGTTTGGGCCACGGGCGTGCCCGCCCAAGCCTTAGGAGGCTTGGTTCCAAAATAGCGCAATTGCATATCGCCTGCGGGGGCCAATCCCGCCAGAATATCAAGCCCACCGACGGCACCTGGCGGCAAAATCATCCGTGCTTTACCCATGCGTGCCGCAGCCACAAGAGTATCGTACAGCGCAGAATCTGCCAATGCCCCGATAGAGACGACCACCAAATCCACACCGGATTTAAGAATATCGGCACCGTAGTTGAGCACCGCATCATGTCCGGCGGTTTCGACGACAAAGTCGGACTGCGCCGCTAAAAACGCGGTTATACCGTCAACAAACGTTGTTCTAGCTGCAACAGCTTGGGGCATGCTTTCCAGCTGTTCGACAGCGGCTTCCATGCGACCAGGACGCACGAGCACCGTGATGCGCGCGATATCCAAATCCTCCAAAAGCATAAACAATTCTTTTCCGATGTTGCCGAACCCGATGACACCAAGATGCATGACTTACTCCGCCTTGCCAGCGGCACCCGCAGGGGGGCCAGCAAACGTTTGAGCAAAGGGGCCAATCGCGCACATATCGACTTCGATAACATGTGGACCATCTTTGCTCATCGCAGATTCAAACACCGCCTCAAAGTCATCAATGTCGCTGACCTTGCTATGCGGCATATCAATGGAGCCACAGAACATTTCGAAATTGGGTGTATGCAAGGCACTGTAATGGTGGCGCGAGTCATATTGCGCATCTTGGATGTTTTTAATCACGCCATAAGCTTGGTCATTCATCAAAATGTAAACCAACGGCGCTTTTTCTTCGACGGCTGTGATCATTTCCGCGATGCCAAGCATCGTGCCGCCATCCCCCAAAATCGTGACTGTCTTGGCCGTTGTGCAGGCAAGTGCAGCCCCTATGCCCATGGCAACACCTTGGCCAATGCCACCACCAAGCGCGTGGACGCCGTGACGTGGGTCAGAAAACCCGACATGGCGGTTGCCAAATGTCGAATTAGAAATCGTCACATCCCGCACCCAAGGATGTCCGCCAGCAGGCAACCGTTCAGCGAGAAAATCAGCAATATGGCGATATGGCCCAAGCTGGTCGCGCAAAATGCCTTCACTTTGCGCACGCGCCTTGGCTATATCAAATTTAAGCCCTTGGTCGACATCTAACGTTTCAGGCAAAAGCTCCAGAAGGCGCTCAAGCGTGCTACATGCGTCGCCATGCACGAACTGTTCGACCGCATAATTGCGCCCCCCTTGCAAAGGATCAGCATCAATTTGAACAAGTGGACGCGGCAAAGGCATTTTGTTATTGCGCGTCTCGTTGCCACGCAATCTAGAGCCAACCACGATCATCAAATCGCAGCTTTCATAGATCTCAACAGCTGCCGGCGTCATGTTGAACGCACCAAGATTTGCGGCCTCCGTTTCAGGCACAACAGCCCGTCCGTTGGTCGAACTCACAGCCCCAAAGCCACGGCGCACCAATTCGCGCGCCGGCGCACAAGCTTCAATAGCACCGCCCCCCAGCCATAGCATTGGAAGACGCGCCGACTTAACGCGCTCGGCCAATTCTTGAAGTGCTTCATCACAAGCATAGGGGCGCTGAACCAAAGGCGGGTATGCGCGGGCGCTGCCTTGGATCGGACCACGTTGCACATCAACTGGAATTTCCAAACTGACAGGACCAGACGGCGCAGACAGCGCAGCGGAACACGCAGCAGTCATAGCACCGATAGCGCTTTGTGCATCCCACATGCGAAAGACTGCCTTGGACAATCCGCGCAACATTTCGGGTTGGCGTGGCACATCATGGATCGCGGCACGGTCACGGTCAGCAAATTCACTGTCGACCTGCGTGGTGATATGCAAAAGCTGCGTTCCCGCGGTCAGTGCTTCGGCCTGTGCGCCAGCCGCATTGCCAGCCGCGGTGCCTGTTGAGGTCAAACAAACGCCCAACTCGCCAGAAACCCGCGCAAATGCATCTGCCATATTCATCGCGCCAGCCTCGCCGCGCGCCGGTACGAACCGGATGCGGCCTTGGCGCGCGACGGCATCAAGAATGGGCATATTGTGGATAGAAATGACCCCGAAAATAGTAGAAACCCCGATGTCAGCTAGGTAGCCCGCGATAAAATCGCCAACAGTATCTGTTTGAAGCGTAGCGTCCATTTTCATTTTTATGATCCTCAAATGTAGCGCGAAAGCCCGCCGGAAACTTCCAGCTGCGCGCCTGTAATATAGCTTGCGGCCCGTGAGCCGAGAAATGCGATGGCGTGTGCGGCCTCTTGCGGATCGCCCAAACGCCCAAGGGGAATACCCTTGCGTTTTGCGAGTGCGCTGTACCATTCTTCACGGCTGACGCTTTTGTCTTCGCGCTCACCAAAACGGCGTGTCCATTGGCCCGAGCCAACAAGACCAAGCAAAATCGAATTCACCCGTACGTTAGGCGCCATTTCGACCGACAGACTTTTCAACAGATTTTGCACCCCCGCCCGCGCCGAAGATGTGCAAACCATGTGCGGCTCAGGTTGATAGGCCAGCAGCGAATTCACCGCGACAATAGCGCCGCCTGCCTCTGTCAACATGGGTAGAAATGCGCGTGCAGGTAGGATTTGACTGAACATTTTCAACTCGTATTCTTCGCGCCAATCATCATCAGACGTTTGCGCAAATGTAGAGACACGCCCCTGCCCTGCGTTGTTCACCAAAAGATCACAGCGGCCAAATTTGGCTTTCACGTCTTCGGCAAAAGCCGTTACAGCCTCGGCGTCTAAAACGGAAAATGCTTTTGCCAAAATGCGATCTGCCCCAAAGTCACGCGCCAACACGGCGGCGACATCCATCAAGCGATTTTCATTACGGGCACAAAAAGCAACCTTTGCGCCATTGGCCAAAAGCAACTTAACAGTTTCCAAGCCAATGCCAGACGATCCGCCTGTTACAACGGCAACGCAGCCTTTATAATCATAGGTATTCATTATTTAGTCTCTCCTGAAACCTGCGGCGCATATTCAGGCCAGCCCGCATCGGGGCGTCCTTGCATCACGGCGCGCTGTGCGGCCGTGGGCGGGCCTGCCGTCATCCATTGGTCCATTGATTCAGGCACATCACGCGACCAAACCTTGGCTTCATGCGTGGCCTCATCAACCTGTTGCAACTCGGTTGTAAATTCGATGACGAACCCCGATGGGGACACGAAATAAGCGAACGGATTATCCCCAGGGCCATGACGTCCCGGACCCCAACTTGGCACGTGGCCTTTTTGCTTCATACGACCAATAGCGCGCATAAATTCGTCAATGCTGGGCACTTCGAACGCGACATGGTTCACCGACGCATAATGCGCACGTACCAATGCGATGGAATGATGATTGGAATTGCACCGCATAAACACCATTTGGTCTGCGGAATAATCCGAGGTGCGGAACCCCAAAACGCGTTCCCACCAAGCTTGCCGACCTTCAAGGTCAGGCGTGTTCAGCACAACATGGCTGACATTGCGCGGCATGGCCCATTCTTCGCGGTCATCAAGCGCGCGTGCATCGCATCGAAAGCGCAACCGACGCATGTCAGGGTCCAACATTTCGAAGCCATAGCCGCCGATCCAATCGTCAAACGCAGCAGGCGCACCTAGCAACGTTTCGCCCATGTTTTTGACCTGCGCATAAAGCGCGTCAACATGAGCGCGGTCATCCATTGCAAAATGCACGTATTCGATGCCAAAGACGTCACCTTCTTTCAACCCGTAAAGGCAAGGCTCCGTTCCAGTCCCGCGCAAATAAGCGATGCCGTCGTCTTTATGCGCCAAAGACAGACCCCACATCCCTTCGTAAAAAGGCAGCGTATCTGGCAGGCCCGGCCCACGCATCACGATACCACGCAGTGCCCCTACTCCGACAATCTCGTTCATAGTATTTCTCCGCTTGATGACAGGCAGCGCGTCACAGCAGCTGCAAATTCTTTGGGACACTGTTGATAGGCGGCGTGCCCCGCGCCTGCGATGGATATCAATTGACCGCGAACTATTTCGGAAAGTGCGGCATAGGCTTTGCGACTGTTTTCGGGCGGTGTAATCACATCTTCGGCGCCAAAAATGACTGAAGTGGGAACCGCGCAGTCAGATAAATCGTCCAAGAGTTTTCCGCCTGCCAAAAGGCGCGCGGCTTGTCCGTATCCAGGCATAGAAACCTCAGACATGTTCTGCATGACGAAGTCCGCGACCTCGGCGTTGTGTTCAGGTTCAAACACCAAACGCCCCGCGCGTTCAGCAGCAAAACCCTTGGGGCCGAGCGCTTCCAGATCAGAAATTCGCTTTTGAGATGCAGACGACAAAACGCTACCTTGCTCAAAACCGTGACCCAAAGCACAACACGCCAAGATCATAGTCTCAAGACGTTCGGGCGTACGCAGCGCTGCAGCCGCAGCCGCAAGGCACCCCAACGAATGTCCCAAAAGCGAGATGCGGTCTAAGTTCAGTCTATCGAACAATGCTAACAGCGCATCTGCGTAATCCGAGGCAGCAGGCCAGTCCATCGTCAAGGGAATTGAGTTCAAATACCCCGGCGCATTCCACGCAATGACGCGCCAATCCATAGGCAATTCCGTCAGCAAACGTGAAAAAGATCCCGCGTTCGATCCGATCCCATGTAGACACACCAAAACGGGTCCATCGCCTGCGCGTTCAAAGTAGGACAATCCTTCAGATATGTGAGGTTCAAATCCCATCAGTGCCTCACTTGAACACAAAGCCGTTGTTGACGGGCAAAACTTGCCCCGTCAGGGTCAGCGCCCCTTCGGTCAACAAAAAGGCAATCACATCAGTGATTTCTTGGGGGCTCTGTGGTCCGGGAACTGCACTGCCCTCTTGGTACAAACGATGGCGCGCTTCTGGTACGTATTCAGTGCTTTCAGTGGTCAAAATACCTGGTGCGACAGCTGTCACACCCACACGGGCAGGGCCAAGTTCGCGCGCATAAGATCGCGTCATCGACATGACTGCGCCTTTGGAAGCGGTATAGGCCATCAAACGTGGCGCGCCCCAAAGTGCCGTGTCAGAAGCCACATTGACCACGCGCCCAGTTCCCGAGGCTTTCAGCATTTCTGCGCAAGTCCGGATCATCAACCAAGTGCCACGCACGTTGACTTGCATGACTTTGTCCCACACGTCGATGTCGATTTCGTCGTATGTGATCCCGCCAATCCCCGTGGCAATTGCACCGCAGTTGACAAGGCCGTCGAGCTTTCCTTCGCATAAGGCACTAACTTCATCTGCCAAACTGGAAATCGCTGCAGGGTCTGCAAGATCAACGGGAATAAACGCCGCACCCAGCCGCTTTGCTGTGGCACGACCTTCTGTTTCCAAAAGGTCGGCCAAAATAAGATGCGCGCCTTGGGCCGCAAGCTTGTTGGCGATCTCTTCCCCCAAGCCGCGTGCAGCCCCCGTCACTAAGATATGGCGATTTTTCAAAATCATTCCGCAGATGCCTTTTCTTCAGAATCGATTTGTTTTTTTGCAGCTCGTGTCAGAATTTGACGCAGACGGCTGACACCAAGATCGTGCTGGTACAGCATTTCTCGTTTGCGAGCATCGTCAGGCATGCCCTCAAGCATGACGCGATCTTGCTCCAGAACATCCCAATGTGTCTGCTCCATTTTGGCGCGATACAAAAACCGCCAACTGTCTGCTGCAAAGCCTTCAACTTGGCGCATCCGCCAAAAGAAAACTTTGGTTTTAAGCGGCCCCATCGGGCTAACAAAACCAATAATGCGGAACACGCCACCCGGCCCAGCAGCTTTGGGATATGGAATGTCGAGGAAACAAAACATGCCACCGGGGTGGACTTCGAATTCTGTCCAGTCAAAGTTTTCACCCGTCTGGCCAAGACGGCTGACGCGGAAACCATCTTCGGTTTTATTCAGTTCCAACAGGTCCTGTTTGGATCCAAAAGCAAGCGTAAAACTTTCCGCGTGCAAATAGCATCCGTGCATCGGGTCAGCAAGATTATCCAATGCGTATCGATAGTTACAATCCCAAACCGCCGTACACAAAAAACCAGCCCAAGCGTCATCGGTGAATTCTTTAGGCAAGGTAAATTCAGGGGCGTCAGGTTGATCGACGGATGGGACATAGACAAAAACAGCATCAAAATGTTCACAGGTTTCAAAGTGGTTCAAGGCCTTGCGCCCTTCAAGCGCACATTCAGGCATAGCCGGCACGCGTTGCACAACGCCTTCGCCGTCAACGATCACACCATGATATCGACATCCGATATTGCCATCGTGAATTTTACCATAGGACAGCGGCGCGCCGCGGTGCGGACAGAAATCTTCGATACATTTGATCGCGCCCGTTTCATCGCGCCACAGGACAATTTTTTCTCCCAGCAATGCAGTGCCGTATGGATGGTCTTTGCGAATTTCCACAGACTTGGCGACGGGGTACCACTGGCCACGCAAGCCAGTGTTCACGCGTTCTTCGATCATAGTTTTTTTATCAGTCATAGCGATGCCTTTCGACAAAAAGTATCTAGGTCGGACGGCGCGCAACAGGTTTGCGCCGTCCGTGCAATCAATGAGAGTCTTTGGGTAAGTAATGCAGCGCACGCGACTCGATGCGTTCTAAAACCATATACAAAACGCATCCGATAACAGTCAGGATGCCAATTGCATTGAACACCATAGCAGCATTGGCTTGACCGCCACCGTAGGAGATCAGGTATCCAAGCCCCACGTTACCGCCAACCAACTCACCAACAGTGACCCCAATTACAGCAAGCGTGGACGCAATGCGCAAACCAGCCATAAGATTAGGGAGCGTCGATGGCATTTCAATTTTCACAAAGATCTGCCAGCGGGTCAGAGAATAGGCCCGCGCCAAATTGACCAAATCGCGATCAACAGTCCGCATGGCTTGCAACACATTCACCAGTACTGGGAAGAAAACAATCAACACAGTCACAAGCAGTTTTGGCATAGAATTGTAGCCGAACCACATGATAAACAGCGGCGCGAAAGCAACCTTTGGCGCTATCTGAAGGGCTAGGATATAAGGCGAAACAACCTTTTCCCAAAATGGCGACATACCCAGAAGATACCCGATCGCAGCACCCAATGCAGACCCGATCACAAAGCCAAGGATCGTGAAAATCGCTGTAGACGCAGTGTGCGACAGCAACTTGTCAAACGCGTACATGTTTTTAAGTTCAGCAAGGCAATCGCTCAGCGTTGGGATGATGTAACGCGGCACGTCCAGCACGCCGGGCAAAACTTCCCACAAGACAAGAACGACCAACAACAAGCCAAACGACACATAAAGGTGCTTGCGCTCCCCTTTGACCTTGGCGACCTTGGCCGCTTTCACGGCCTTGGTCTTAGGATCTATTTTTGAAGACGCTTCAGTCACTGAACAAACTCATTGGTGAAGAGATCTTCCACTGGGGTCGAATTGCGCACGATACCGCTTTGAACGTAGAAGTCTTGCACAGCGCTCATACGATCGGCAGAAAACGTTCCAAGCGAATGATCTTCAGCTTCTGCGTACACTTTGTCGATATAGGCGCGCATGATCGCTTCGATCTCTGCCTCTTTGCCAGAATGCTGCGGAACAAAGGACACATAATCGATCGCAGCTTGGGTTGGGTCCGCCTTAATGTCTTCAATCGCATGGAGAACAGCGCCAACAAAGCCTGAAATCATTTCGGGGCGTTCTTCGATGGACTCGTCAGAGGCAAAAATGGCCTGTGCCATCGCGGGGAAGACTGTATCAACAGGCATTTGCTGCATTTCGATACCAGCGCCTTCAACGGCCGCAATCCATTCCGGCACACCAGACATCCCGTCGAGGTCACCAGAGATTGAAAGTTGGATCACGCCCCCTGCGCCGACAGCTTGAATATCGACATCATCTTTTGTCAGACCGACAGAGGCCAAAACCCCCAAAAGGTTGTAATATGTGGTGTCTTGAAACGCGAGAACACCAATAGATTTCCCTTTAAGATCTTCCGGACCAGTGATGCCGCTGTCTGTACGCCATGCAAGCTGCGTCAAACCGCGACCGCCAAGCAAAGCGACGCCTTTGATTTCCAAACCATTTGCACGCACAATAATAGGCGTATCACCGATACCACCACCAAGATCAGCATTCCCTACCGCAACTTGAGTGGCAACATCGGCGCCGCCTTTGCCAATCTGAAAGGTCACATCAAGTCCAGCATCTTCAAAGTACCCTTTGCCTTTGGCAATTTGGAACGGAGAAAAGGCAGGAAGAAAATCTGGTGCCGGAAAAAGGTAAGTCACTGCTTCATTAGCATAGGCACTGACAGCACCAAATAGAACAGCAGTTGCGGTTGTCGCGGAAAGCAAAAAACGTCTCATGTTCATTCCCTATTCTGTTGTCTGGAACCTTGTTTAAAAGGCTTTTTCTTCAAGTTTGAGGTAGGAGAAAAGCTGCGCTGCATACTCGGAAACTTCTGGCAGGTTTCGACGTTTTAACGGTTCATCACGATGCGGCAGCTCGACTTTGATTTCTGCAATCACAGTTCCTGGCCGTTCAGAGAGCACCAAAATACGGTCCGACATAAGCACGGCTTCAGCCAAGTCGTGGGTAATCAAAAGTGTTGTCTTCTTTTGCTCGGCGATCACTTTTGAAAAACTGTTCTGCAAAAGCAATTTAGTTTGCGCATCCAGCGCAGAGAACGGTTCGTCCAGCAAAATGATCTCAGGATCAATTGCCAAAGTGCGCGCCAAAGCAGCCCGTTGACGCATTCCGCCCGACAGCTGATAGGGATAATGTTGCTCAAAGCCGCCCAAATGACAGGCAATGAGCACTTCCATCGCCTTGGCACGGCGCGCGGCGCGATTAAGTCCGCGCGATTCCAAGCCAAACTCGACATTGCTGATGATATCCCGCCACGGCAAAAGCAAATCTTTTTGCAGCATGAAACCAACATGTGGATTTGGACCATCAACGCGTTCGCCGGAAACAGACACTTCGCCTGTCGACGGTTGGTACAGCCCCGCAGTCATACTTAGGATTGTGGATTTCCCACACCCGGATGGACCAACGACAGATACGAATTCGCCTTTTTCAACACGAAAATCGACATCTTTTACGGCCGTAAGCATTTCACCCGAATTGGATTGAAACTGTTTCGTTACATGTTTGAATTCAAGCGCCATAACCGCTTTCTTGATAAGCTGCATCAAGGTCAGCATTTATTGCCGCCAATTCGTCGGCCAGCAAATCTGCCGTCCAATCCGAGCGACCAGACATTGGCGCATTAATACCTTTTTTTGTCAGCTCCGCAGCAAGTCCGGCTGGGTCGGAAACACCCGTCCCGTAGATTGCCATCATCGCGTCAGCCAAAGCCATTTCGGTATCAGTAAAAGCGCGCCCACAAGACTGTCGTCCCAAGTCAGGACCTGAAGTGTCCTGTGCGCCTTGCAAAATCTGATTTCTAAATGCGTCCATCTTTGCCCCCTTATTTGTTGCGTTAGGCGATCTGCCAGAGTGCATTAACTGTTCTAATACGAACACCTTGTTCACAATAGGTCACTCAGTTGGTGGCGTGTCAAGTTTTTTAGGAGATAAAAATGATCAGATAATGATTTTAGGAAGATCGATTAAAAATTACGCATTACCAAATGAACGTCACAATTAACTTTGGTTTGATCTGCACAAAGGCAACGAATATCCAACGATCGTGAGCTTAACAGGGATTGGACTAAGTTTTCCCTTGGCCCAACAAAAACTGTTCAGTATTAGTTAAATCGTTCAAATATAAATAATTACATTCGGAGACACGCATGTCGACATCCTCAGGCGACATTACGGGCACGGGCAGCAAGGACACCGCCTATGATGTTCCACCCGTAACGCGTGCTATCAACTTGTTGCGCTATATTGCTGCGGGAAACCGCTGCCGTAATATGTCGAAGTCCGCCAGCGCGCTAAATATAAACCGCACAACACTGATTCGCTTACTTCACACATTAGAACGTGAAGAAATGATCGAAACCGACCAAGACGGCGGCGGCTATATTCTATCTTATGGAATACTTGAATTGACGGCAAACATGCTCTCTGGGCGCAATATTGTGCGCCTCGCAAGGCCCATCCTAACCAAGCTCGCTACAGAAATTGGCCTATCTGCGCATCTTGGAGTGCTGTCTGGTACGGAAGTTATCATTTTAGTGCGTGAAACACCAAACTCCCAACTTATCAGCAACATCCACGAAGGAAGCCGCCTGCCCGCGCACGCCACTGTAATGGGGCGAATTATGTTGGCTAATTTTCCATTTGAGGAAATTCAAAGTATCTTTTCCAACAAGCCACTGGATGCTGTCACAGACAAAACCCCAACCACACTCGAAACACTAAACGCGCAACTTGAAAAAGATCGCGCCCAGGGCTTGGCGTGGTCCGTTGCCTTTTTCGAAGACGGCATCGGGTCTTGTGCTGGGGCAATCCTTGATCATGACAATCGTCCAGTGGGTGCCATAAGTGTATCTGGCCCTCAAACAGCTTTCGATTTAGGGTCTGAAAAACGTGATCAGATCGCTACGGCTATCCGAGTAGCATCTCAAAGACTTTCCGCATTGATGGGACACAGCTGCCCAAACTGAAGTCTTTCAGCATCACAGAACTGGTGATTTTAAAACTTATCACCAACCGCAACTCACAGCGCACACCGCGAGTGCCCATCCCACCCCAATAACTTAGAAATCCGTTGTCCAGTGGCAGCCAAATCGTCGCCCACCCCCGCGCGAAGTTGCTTTTCCGTTTCCACTGATTTTGGCGCAGTAACATTTATAGCTGCCACAATATCACCAGTCATATCTCGCACAGCCGCGGCCCCTGAAACGATACTTGCTTCGAAGTCGCCCAAATGCACAACGACATCGCTTATTCGATCTTGCGCGGCTTGCTCTAAAATCCGCGCAAGCGCTGGTCCTTTGCCTTTTGTGCCTGCAGCAAAGTCATTTCGGTAATGTGTAACCAAACTTTCGTCACTCAGCCCGGCCAATAGTACGCGCCCCATTACAGTTCCTCGGGCAGGCAGGCGACTACCGACCTGAACGATTGATGGATCACGTCGCGGCGACGGCACACGCAACACATACAGAACCGCTGGGCCATCGAGCACCCCCATATGCGATGACCAACCGGTTCTTTCACGCAGTCGTTCTAGCTCAGGCTGTGCAATTTCTACGATTTCCCGTGTCGCGACATAGCCATAGGAGAGGCGCAAAATCGCAGGACCAAGCACATAACGCTGCACACGATCATCATGCAGAAGATAGCCGCCTTCGGTTAAAGTATAGACGGTCCGAAATGCTGCGGATCGCGTAACCCCAAGGGCCTCGGCAATTTCACCAAGTGTATAAGACGTGCGTTCTGGTGTGAACAACGTAATGACAGCCAGCCCGCGCTGCAGTCCCGGCACGAGATATCGATCTGAGGATTTGTGATCAGTCAAAGATTCATCTCCTTTAATAACAGCGCAGTGGCTCAATAAAGCCTTACCTTCACAGGTTAAACTATAGGGCAATCGTTTTGCCAGTAAAATGAGTCATGCCTTACAAAACGCAATGGCTGTATTCATATTTCAGACGATAACGATGTTAAATACACAATGAGGACTACGCACATGACGACTCAAATAAAAGATACTGCCAACCTGTCCGACGCGCTCATCGAAAATACTGGCCGCTTCACCGACAAGAAGTTTGATTGGAAAGCCTTTCCATCAAATGTAGGTTACGAAGACCTCGCCCGCGCACAAATGCGTTACATCGGGGCTGGCGGCTCGCCTAAAGTTGGTGACACATCGACGTTGAAACCCGATAGCTTTACCCTGTCCTTGATCTACAAAGAACCAGGTCGCTATGCGGCCTGCCACAGCCACGAGATCGAAGAAAGCTTTCTCATTATCGATGGCGCGTTGATTGTTGGATGGGAAAAAGACGGCGAAGTGGTTGAAGTGAACCTTGGCCCGAAAGACATGATCCTCAACGCTCGCGAAATCGGACATGGATTCCGCGTTGATGGCGTCGAGCCTGTTATGATGTCTATTTCGGTTGATGTCGGCAAACCCCTACCCCCTGTTTACCACTATCACCCCAAAGACTGCGCGCCAGAATTGGCCCGTACATTTGGCGCTGAGCCAGGCAAAACATTGCCATTTGACCCTAAAGGCGACCATCCATTGCAAAAGCTTATGGCGAAATACGTTGTGCGCCATTCTGAGCTTGAAACCCATTGGGAAGACGCTGGCCTTACCCGTAAAATCTATTGCGGCCCAGGTGGGGTTGAATCAGACACCTGCCGCAAAGAAATGTTGGGCATCCCATCGCGCGTTGGCGTCAAAGCCTTTGTGCGCGATGTTGAAGATGCCTTTTTTGTGTTGGACGGTTCGCTTATCGTCGGTTGGGAAGAAGGCGGCGAAACTTTTGAAGTGGAATTGGGGCCTCGTGATTTGGTTAAAACACCAGCAGGCCGCAAACATTGGTTCCGCAACAACGGCGCAAGTGCTGCAACTGTTTGGTATGTGGTTGGGTCTGCTGAACCTGAAACGGTCACCTTTGAGGCGCTTTAAATTCGCTCGAACATTTATAACTTAATAAAAACGCGCCGCAGGATGATCCTGTGGCGCGTTTTATGTTTCAACGTGATCCTGACTGGGACTTCAGTTTAGATCAGCGGTCACCATCATCTCAACGCGCATACCAGGGGCAACCAAACCTGACACCACAAGGCTGGCACGATTGGGAAACGGCGCTTTGAAATAGCGGCTATAGACCGCATCGACGGGGGCCATATCTGCCACATCCAGCAAAAATATCTGGACCTGCATAACATCGACCAAAGACCCTCCAGCCTCTTCCATTACGGCTTGCAAATTACGGATCGTCAACTCTGCTTGTTCTTCGATACCCGCTTGCAAGATGCTGCCATCTGGCAGCACAGGGCCATGGGTTGTATAGACAATGCCGCGGGACTTTACGCCCCATTCAAACGGTTGACCTGGCTTTGGAAGGCCTCCTGTCAAAATCTCTTTCATGCCGTTTCCTTTCTCATCGTTTCAAGCCCACGATACCAACGGTGACAACTGTCCACGAGGCTCAGATGCGTGCCAAAATGATTTGTATCCTCAGTGTGAAAATGCACAGTGTTATGCTGGCCTTCGTTATGCTGGCCTTCTAAAAACGCGCGAGCCGCTTCATTTGATTCACGCACACGCTCGGAATCCTGAGCGCCCCATGTGAAATCCATCGGCATGTGTAAATTTTCAAGCCAAGCCAGCGGGCTGGCCTCCCAGTCTTGTGACGGATCTTGCAGCACCATTTCATAAACGCGCGCCTCTAAACTGCCGGCTGGCGCATTGTCAGAGCGCAAATCAAGAATGGCACTGATCGGCAAACATCCTTTCAACGCATCTTTTTCCAATCCATATTTTTCACATAGATCCGGACGTAAAGCGATCTGGCTGGCAAGGTGCCCCCCCGCCGAATGTCCCGATAAAAAGACGCGATCTGGATTGCCCCCATATTGCGCGATCCGTGCGCGAATTTCGACGATCGCAGTCACCGCGTCTGCGATGAAAACAGGGTAGCGATGCGCAGGGGCAAGCCTGTAGTTAGGCGTGACAAACAAACACGATTGCGCCGTCACCCCCGGCGCCATAAAGCCCGACCATTCTTTATATCCGTTGGTCCAACCGCCCCCGTGCAAAAAGATCAAAACATCCAAGCCTTCGCCAGCGTCTTCAGGCGCGAAGACATCAAAGCTTTCCCAACTTTGCGCACCAAACGTTTGATCACGGTACTCTTTCACACCGGGCCATGGCCCAGTTGAAGCCGCTAAAGCTTGAGCGGCATAAAGAGATGCGGCATGAAATGGCAATGGCATTTGCGGTGGTAAATTAAAGGTCATGATGTCTCTCATGTATTATATGTCGTAAGCCCTGCGACATCCGCCGCAGATGTTCGATGATAGAGCACTATTTTATCATTGGTATCCAAAGTAATGCGGCAAAAACAGGATGATCTGCGGCAGCAACGTCAGCACCAACAAAAGCGCGATAAGAGCAACAAAAAAGGGCACGACAGCTTTAAAAATCTTCTGAATCGGCACCCCTGTCAGCGAGGCAAGCACAAATAAGACCAGCCCGTATGGCGGTGTTATCAACCCGATCATAAAGTTTATGATCACCACGACCCCAAAATATGTCAGATCGATCCCAAGCGCGCGTGCGGTCGGCAAAAGCAATGGAATGAACACCAGCAAGATCACCGATCCATCAAGAAAACAGCCCAAAAGCAACAGCAGAACATTGACCGAAAGCATGAAGGTCATTGGCGACATATTCAAAGCTTCGATCAGCATCACCAATGCTTCAGCCAAACCTTCATTGGCAATCGCATAGTTCACCACAAAGGCGCTGGCGATGAGCAGCATTGTCGACCCCGTTTGGCGCACAGATTCCTCGAACGAGGCGATCAACGTGCCAGCCTTCAAGCTGCGCAAGATCACCACACCGATCATCATGGCCCAAAGTGCTGCAATCGCAGCCGCCTCTGTCGGACTAAACCAACCGGTCCAAATACCACCGAGCAACACAACAGGCAGTGTCATCGGAATGCTTGCGCGCCCGAAAATCGGAACAGCATCGGTAAATGCCACCTTTTCGCCCGATGGCAGGCCATGACGTTTGGCAACCAGAGCAACAGTCGCCATCACAGCAGCGCCCATCAAAAGGCCGGGCACGATGCCAGCCAAGAACAAGCCACCAACAGATGCGCCAGACAGCATCGCGTAAATAACCAAAGGAATAGACGGGGGGATCACAGGGGCGATGACAGCGCCTGCGGCCGCAACCGCGACAGCCAACTCGCCTGGAAATTTGCCAATTTTTCGCATCATTCGGATCGACACGATCCCTGGTCCCGCAGCATCTGTCACAGCAGATCCGCTCATGGACGAAAAGATGATGCTGACCAAAACCGTAACGTGCCCAGTGCCGCCGCGAAACCGGCCCATCAACACATCAGCCGCCGCCCAAAGCCGCTCACTGATGCCCGCCGCATTCATAATATTGGCCGCCAGAATAAACATCGGGATCGCCACCAAGACATAAATGCCGGTGATTTGCCCCATAACCTGACCTGCCAAAAGCCCGACATCTTGCCCCGTTGCGAGAAAATAAAGCGCACCAGCGGTGAACATAGACAATGCCAAAGGCAGGCGTAGTATCGCGCCCGATACAAAGCTCAGCAATAAAATCCAAAGTCCGTAAGTCATACATGCTCCTGCGGTGTCGCTTCGAGTTCGATTAAGGCCTGACGCCACTCACCAAAGGCAAGTCGCAAGAGCAGGATGAAAAGTCGCACCATCATGGCAATTAAGAAGACAGCGAAAATCGCATAGACACGATCAAGCGGGATGCGCAGCATGTCTGTCGTCGAGATATTCATAAAGAGAATGAAATCGACAATTCCGTAAATCGATACAGCAAACACTGCGATGAAGAACAACGAGCCTAGCATCACAACAATCCGTTGGATGGCGGGTGAAAAGAGACGGTAAATCACATCAAAGGAAATATATTCAGAGAAACTCAACACAAAAGCGGCGGTCCAAAACACCAGCCAAGCCGCCAGCAATGTGACAGCCTCATCCACCCATGTTTGCGGCATTCCGAAAAGGTGCCGCATCACAACGCCGAATATAAAAAGAGCAAAAAGCAGGAACATTCCGGCGGTCGCAATATGAGTGGCAAGGCGCGAACACCATTGCGTTAGGATCGTCATCATGGCGGGTCCTCAATTGGTTGAGCAAAATCAATCGGCCCGAACATCGCAATGCTCGGGCCGATGTGTTTATTCTACGTTTGCAATGGCGTCAGCAAGACCGGGCATCCAGTCATCCGTCAAACCTGTGGACTCGTATTTTTCCCAAACAGCTTTGCGAAACAACTCCGTGTCCACTTCAGTGATCGTCAAACCAGCTTCGACAAAGGTTTCGATTGCTGAAGCTTCATCGGCACGTGTCCCCTCAATTTCCATATCAACAGCTTCACGCGTCAAGGCACGCAATGTGGTTTGCTGCTCAACACTCAACTTGTCGTAAGTGTCTTTGGTGATGGCGATGAATACAGGTTGAATCAAGTGCTTGGTCAAAATCACCTGTTTCGTTTGCTCGTAAAACTTCCAGTCGCGTGTCAGACTTGTCGGATTGTCCTGACCATCAATCGCGCCGGTTTTCAAAGCAAGGTAGACTTCGGTGATTGGCATAGACACAGGCGTCGCACCAAGGGCTGAGGCCAAGGTTTGAAACGCAGGACCAGGAGGCATGCGCATTTTCACACCATTCAAATCAGCAGGTTCACTCACATCGTGCACGGTCGTAAGATTGAATGTGCGTGTGCCAAGATAGGCTGTATCAAGAATGATAACGCCTGTTTTCTCTTCGACGTCCTTGTAAAATTGCTCACCTATGTCGCTGCGAAACACATCGATCATATGTTGGCTGTCACGGAAAAGATATGCGCCGCCCAGAATACCGTATTTTGGAAGCTGCTGTTCAATTTCAAACGTGACCGGCGACGCCATCTCTAAGTTACCACGGATCAGCGCTGGGAATTCAGTGCCCTGCTTAAAAAGCGAGCTGGAGTGATGCACCGACATATCGATCTCATCAGGATAGGCCGCTTCCATGCCTTCGGCGATATGCTCAAAAGCAACTGTAAGAGGTGAGCCACCCGGCGCAGCCGTGGAAATCCGAATTTCGATTTCCGCCAGAGCGGGTGCGGTCAAACCAAGCACCCCGACCGCAGCGGCGGCGGTCATCATTTTGAAGTTAATCATCTATATATTCTCCGTGTTGTCGTTGTTTTTGTTATGTTTTTATTTTTTTCAGCAGATCTATCATCATCATTACAAACACCCAGATTTCACAAGAACACGCCTGACGGCCAGCCTTTGTATTTACGCAACTGAGTGCCACAACCATGACGAATCTCTATGCGATTTTGTTGTTTACATAAATTACTATTCGTTTTATAAAATAAAAAGATCAATGGAAAATAGTATAAATTTCATGGAATATCAAAAAACCGCCTATAATTTAATCCGAGCAGACATCCTACTTGGCGCGCTCACGCCAGGTGAGCGACTCCGCGTTGTAGATCTGAATGCGCGGTACAAATCTGGCCTAACACCGATCCGTGAGGCGCTGGTCCGACTGAGCTCTGAAGGTCTCGTGGAAGCCGAAGCCAACCGTGGTGCCAAAGTGCGTGAGGCCTCTTTAGAAGAGCTGCATGACATCACCGAGACTCGGATCGACATAGAAACATGGTGCCTGACACGCGCGATCGAACGTGGAAACGATGAATGGGAAGGGGAAATCGTCCGCAGCTTGCATATGTTGTCGCGCGCACCAACCCCGAGCACCGAAGACGACCAAGAAAGTGCGGCGCAGTGGGAAAAATTGCACCGTCAATTCCATTACGCACTTGTGGCCGCCAGCGGGTCTGAATGGAAGCTGAAGATCTGGAACATGTTGATGGACCATTCCGAACGCTATCGGAACCTGCGCCTGCTCAACAACTTTCTCACAGAGTCCAAAGTCGAAAATATGGACGCTGAGCATGCGGCGATTGCTGCAGCCGTCATATCGCGTGACACTGAAAAATCTGTCGAATTGATCGGCCAACACCTGTCAGCCACCAAACTTGCCGCAGAACGGCTCATTCAAAAGCAAATTGAGAGCGCCAAACGCGATTAACGCCCAAAACAACAGTCAGCCACAAGGACATATAACATGACGGTATTGATTACTGGCGCCGGATTATTGGGCCAAGAAGTCGCAAAGCGGCTTTCAACGCGTGGTGAGCGTTTTGTTGTAATGGATATTTGCCAGCCGGAGAGCTTTCCAAATGATCTTCCAGGCATGCATTTTGTCGAGCTGGATGTCACCAACGCCGAAGCGCTCTTTGCCCTCGCAAAAGACCACGACGTTGACCGGATCATTCACACGGCTGCCGTTTTGTCCAACGGCTTGCGCGCCAATCCTCTGTTGGGGCTCAATGTCAATCTTATGGGCACGGCCAATATCCTTGAACTGGCACGGAGCATTCAAGCCAAACGCACGGTCACGATCAGCTCTGCCACTGTCGTCTATTCTGGCTTTGGCGCCTTTGATGCCAAGCCCATTCCCGAAGACGCATCGCTTCGCATGATGTCAGATCGCCCCAGAAGCCTATATGCCGCGACCAAAGTGGCTGGCGAAAACCTTGGAATGCTATATCGCGACCTTTATGGCGTCAGTCATGTATCTTTGCGCCTTGCCGCAGTCATTGGCGGCGATACATCTGCCCCCAGCAGCGTGCCCGGGCAGTTGTTATCCACCTTGGTCACTGCCGCAAAAGCGGGCAAGCACTGTCCGTTAGATAATCCTCTTTTCCATTGGGGTGGCACTGAGGAGTTCGTTGATTTACGAGATTGTGCTGATTCCGTTATTTCCGCACTTGATGCAGATAATCCAAAGCAAGGCACCTATACGATTGCACACTCTAAGCTGTGGACCCTATCAGAAGTCGTCAACAGCGTAGCACGCATATTCGGAGATTTCACTTGCGACTTACCTGATGGGGTAACGACTGGCTTTGCAGGCTTCCCTTTCCAACGGCCCGCCGCAAGCGACACATCGGCAGCCGAACGTGAGTTGGAATTTCACTGCAAACACGACCTTGACGACACGCTCTCACATTGGTTTACACAGTGACCTGATTCCGCTTGTTTCAACCTAGACCTTCAACGTTATTGCTCTTGTCGCGGTTTAATTCCAGTCTCTTTCGAGCAATGTTTGCTATGAAGGAGATTGTGGACCTGTCACAGTTTGATGCCGCTCCTTTGATAGCATTTACTGCAACAAAGGAGACAGACTATGGGACTGAAACGAACGGACGAATTCCGGCAAGATGCGGTGCGTATCGCGCTGACCAGTGGGCTAACGCGTAAGCAAGTGGCTGATGATTTGGGCGTCGGGATGTCGACGCTGAACAAATGGATTACAGCGCACCGAGACACGGATGTGGTGTCGCAAGAAGATTTAGGCCTCGCTCAAGAGAATGACCGACTTCGACGTGAGAACCGCATTCTCAAGGAGGAGCGGGAAATTCTAAAAAAGGCCACGGTGTTCTTCGCGAGCCAAAAGCCGTGAGGTTTAAGTTTATCGAAGAGCACCGATCTGCATTTTCCATTGGGCGGATGTGCCGCGTGATGGACGTCAGCACACGTGGCTTGCGCGCGTTCCGGAACCGTCCGGCCAGCCGCAGGCAGCGATCTGACATGGTCACGTTGGCGCATATCAAAGAGCAATCCCGTCTCAGCCTGGGCAGCTACGGCAGGCCACGGATGACGGAAGAACTGAAAGAGATCGGCTTAAATGTCGGACACCGCCGCGTCGGCAGGTTGATGCGCCAGAACGGAATATCTGTTGTCAGAACGCGCAAACATAAGGCTACGACAGACAGTAATCACAAGTTCAACATCGCCCCGAACTTGTTGGATCGTAACTTCTCAGCGGATCAGCCAAACCAGAAGTGCCTTCTCGGGACATTGCTGCGCAATACCCTGACAGATAACAGGCTGGTGACATTACCTACATCTGGACACGCGAAGGTTGGCTCTAAGAGGCCGAATTTGCTAGGTATTGATACGTTTGGGGCGTTTTCGTCCCTGTCCTACCGCCTTGGCGAGAGTGTTT